>NZ_JAQISV010000012.1:0-50986 GCF_048569675.1 Geodermatophilus sp. CPCC 206100 | reverse complement strand
GCCCACCTCCCAGGTGGTCATCCTCTCCCGGCCCCTGCGGCCCGGCGCCGCGCCCCCGCCCGGCGGTGGGCCCGGCGGCGCGCCGCGCCCGCTGGTGCCGCCCACGCCGGTGCCGGCGGGCAGCGCGGCCGGCCCGGGCGCCTCGGTGGTCGCCCTGCCCGACGCGGCCCCCTCGGCGCACCCGATCCCCGCCCCCCGGCCGCGGACGCAGACGCACCGGCTCGCCGTCGGGCTGCTCGCGGGGCTCACCGCGCTGTGCGGCGTCCTGCAGCTGGTCGTCCGGCTGCCGGTGCTGCACGACCGGCTCGGGGTCGGCACGGACGACGTCGACCCGCTGGCGCTCCCGGTCGCCGGCTCGGTGGGCTCGGTCGTGGTCGGGCTGCTGCTGGTCCTGCTGGCGCACCAGCTCGCCCGCCGGAAGCGCCGCGCCTGGCAGGTGGTGGTCGCGCTGTTCGCGGCCGGCGCCGTCGCGCACGTGGTCAAGGGCCCGCACCCGGTGGCCGTGGCGCTGTGCGTCGCGATGCTCGTCGCGCTGGTGGCCACCCGGTCGGCGTTCCGGGCGCCCGGCGACCCGCCCTCGCTGCTGCGGCTGCTGCACGTCCTGCCGCTGTACCTGGGCGGCGTCCTGCTGTTCGGCCTGACCACGCTGTGGGCCGAGCGCGCCCGCCTCGAGCCCCGCCTCACCCCGGGCGGCGCCCTGGAGACGGTGCTCGGCGGGCTGGTCGGCGTCGACGGGCCCTACACCTACCGGTCGCCGTTCCTGGCCGCGTTCCTCCCCGCCGCCCTGCTCGCCCTCGGCGTCGCGGGGCTGGTCGTCCTCGGCGTCCTGCTGCTGCGGCCGCTGGCCGCCCGCCGCCCGCACACCGAGGACGACTGGGAGCACGCCGGCCGCCTGGTGCACGCGTACGGCTGGGACACGCTGGCCTACTTCTCGCTGCGCGACGACAAGAGCTTCTTCTTCTCCAGCGACGGCGAGGCCTTCCTCGCCTACACCTACCTGGGCGGGTACGCGCTGGTGTCCGGCGACCCCGTCGGCGCCCGGGAGTCGGTGGTCCGGGTGCTCGACGAGTTCCTCGCCATGTGCGACGACCGCGCCTGGACGCCGGCGCTGCTGGCGGTCCGCGAGGCGAGCATGCCGCTGTACTCCTCGCGCGGGTTCACCTCGGTCTACCTCGGCGACGAGGCGGTCATCGACTGCCGCCGACCGCTGCTCGAGGGCGCCGCGCACAAGGGCCTGCGCGCCGCCGTGCGGCGGGTCGGCCGCAGCCACCGGTTCCGGCTGCTCGCCGAGGCCGACGCGCCCCCGGCGCTGGTCGACCAGCTCAACGCGATCAGCGCCCGCTGGCGCGGCAAGGCCCCCGAGCGGGGGTTCACGATGACGCTGTCCCAGGACGTGCGCGGCGCGGGCGCGGACCCGCAGTTCCTCCTCTGCGTCGCGCTCGACGAGCACGGCACGCCGGGCGGCTTCCTGCGGCTGGTGCCCGCCTACGGCCCCTCCTTCGGCTACACGCTGGACCTGATGCGGCACGACCCCGACGCCCCGAACGGGATGACCGAGTTCCTCATCGCGGAGACCGCGGCCGCCCTCGGCGCCCGCGGCGTGGCGCGGCTGTCGATGAACTTCGCGATGTGGGGCCGGCTGTTCGCCGAGGACGTGCCGTTCACCCCCACCCAGCGGGCGGCCCGCTGGGCGGTCGGCGTGCTCAACCCGTTCTTCCAGATCCGCTCGCTGCGGGACTTCAACGAGCGGTTCGACCCGGAGTGGCTCCCCCGCGTGCTCGCCGTCCGCCGGCGGGCGGACCTGCCGCGGGTGGGGCTGCGGTACGCGGGCGCCGAGGGCTTCCTGGCCGTGCCCGGCCTCGGGTCCCTGCTCGTGCCCCGCGCCGTGGGCGGCGTCCCCGCCCCTCCGGACCCGGCGGACCGGGCGGTGGCGTGAACGGGACGCAGCGCGGGCCGGGCGGGTGCGAGATCTGGCTCCACGGGTTCCCCGTCCCGCGCCGGACGGTGGGCCTGGCGGTGCAGGCGGAGGCCTGGGGGTTCGACGGCCTCCTGCTCGCCGACAGCGAGAACCTCGTCGGCGACCCGTACGTCGAACTGGCCCTGGCGGCCCGGGAGACCCGGCGGCTGCGGCTGGGCCCCGCCGTCACCAACCCGGTGACGCGGCACCCGGTCGTGACGGCGGCCGCCGTGGCGACGCTCCAGGTGGAGTCGGGCGGACGGGCCGTGGTCGTCCTCGGCCGGGGGGACTCGGCGGTCCGGCAGGTGGGCCTGCGCCCGGCCACGACCGCGGAGCTCGAGCAGGGACTCGTCCGGCTCCAGGCCGCCCTGCGCGGCGAGGCCGTCCCCGCCCCCGGTGGGGGCACCGCGCGGATGGCCTGGATCGAGCCCTTCTCCGCCGGCGACGTCCCGGTGTCCGTGGCCGCGACCGGCCCGGCGACCATCACCCTCGCCGCGCGGCGGTGCGGGCGGGTCGACCTCACCGTCGGGGCCGATCCGCGACGGGTGGCCTGGGCGGTCGCCCGGGCGCGGGACGCCGTTCGCGACACGGGGGGACGGCTCTCGCTCGGGGCCTTCGTCAACGTCGCCGTGCACCCGGACGTCGCGGTCGCGCGGCAGCTGGTGCGCGGCAGCGCGGCGATCTTCGTCCACTTCGTCGCCGAGGGCCCGCACGACGTCGTCCCGGACGACGACCGCCCCGTGGTGGCCCGGGTCCGCGCGGCCTACGACGAGGCCGCCCACGGGCTGACTTCTGCCGACCACGCTGCCCTGCCCGACGCCTTCCTCGACCGCTTCGCGGTGGTGGGGCCGCCTGAGCACTGCGTCGCACGCCTGCGCGAGCTCATCGACCTGGGGCTGGACCGGATCGTCGTGGTCCCCGGCTCCCGGGACGCCGACCCCGACGTCCTGGCGACGTCGAACGCGCTGTTCGCCACCGAGGTCCTGCCGAGGCTCCGGACCCGGACACGGGCCGGTGAGGAGCCCTGACGCCGGAGCCTGCGACGAGGCCGGCCCCGCGGCGGGGCACCGCCCTGCACCGCTCCCGCGAGCACCTCGTCGTCGGAGCTGCGGTCGTGCTGGCGGCACTGCTGGCCGCCCTCGCCCTCGTCCAGTGGGCCGGCCGGGACCGGGCGGACTTCGGCCCCGGCTCCCGCGACGCCGTGGAGCAGGCGGTGACGGCGGCGGGGCTGCGGATCTGCGCCGCCACCGACGTCCCGCCCGACCGGTCCGGCGGCAGCCTCGACGGTCGCGCCTACGAGGTGGCCGACGCCTGCCCGGGCGAGGCCGCCACCGTCGTCGTCGACCGGTACGCCTCGGCCGGTGCCCGGGACGCGGCCGCGCGGCGGTTCGAGTCGCTGGTCCGCCCGCGGAGCAGCGGCGCCGTCCTCACCCTCGACGACGCGACCGTCCTCCTGCACGGCACCGGCGACGGCGCGGTGCGGCGGCGGCTGACCGCGGCGCTGCGCGACCAGGGCGCCCGGTGAGCCGGCCCGCCCGCACCGCCCGCCTCGGGGTCCTCGCGCTGGCGATGGTCAACGTCGCCTCGATCGTCAGCGCGCGGAACCTGCCGGTCATGGCCGAGTACGGCTGGTCGATGCTCGCGCTGTTCGCGCTGTCGATCGCCGTGTTCCTCGTCCCCGTGTCGATGGCCGCGGCCGAGCTGGGCACCGCGTTCCCGCGCGACGGTGGGGTGTACGCCTGGGTCAAGGAGGCGTTCGGCGGGCGCACCGGGTTCCTCGCGGTGTGGTGCGACTACGCCGAGAACGTCGCCTGGTTCCCCACCGTGCTCTCGTTCATCGCGGCGTCGTCGGCCTACGCGATCGACCCGTCCCTGGCCGACGACAAGGCCTACCTGGTCGCCGTCATGCTCGTGGTCTTCTGGGGCACCACCGCCGCGGCGCTGCGGGGGGTGCGTACGTCGGCGGTCATCGGCGCGGTCGGGACGGTCGCCGGCTCGATCCTGCCGGCCCTGCTCGTCGTCGCGCTGGGCGCGGCGTTCCTGCTGCGGGGCGACGCCTCGCAGATCCCCTTCTCGGCCGGTGCGCTGGTGCCCGAGGTGTCGCTGGGCAACCTGGCGTTCCTCGGCGGCATCATCCTGCTGTTCACCGGCATGGAGATGGCCGGCTTCCACGCGCGGGAGACCCGCGACCCCGGCCGCACCGTCCCCCGGGCGATCGCCCTCGCGGTCGCGGTCACGGTCGCCTTCTCGGTGCTCGGCTCGCTGTTCATGGCGTTCGTGCTGCCGCGGCACGAGATCAGCCTGGTGTCCGGGACGATGGAGCTGTTCGCCAGCGTGCTCGACACGCTGGCGGTGAGCTGGCTGCTCCCGCCGCTGGCGGTCCTCGTGGTCCTCGGCGGCGTCGCCCACCTCACGCCGTGGGTGCTCGGACCGGCGAAGGGGGTGGCGGTCGTCGCCCGGGAGGGACTCGCCCCGGGCCGGTTCGGGCGGACCAACCGCAACGACGTCCCGGTCGCGCTGCTGGTCGTGCAGGGCCTCGCGGGCACCGTCTTCGCCCTCCTGTTCGTCGTCGTGCCCAGCGTCAGCACCTCGTACTGGATGCTGTCGGCGGTCACCGCGCAGGTGATCGTGGCGATGTACGCGCTGGTGTTCGCCAGCGTCATCCGGCTGCGGCACATCCGGCCCGACGTCCCCCGCCCCTACCGGATCCCCGGCGGGCTGCCCGGCGTGTGGCTGGTCGGCGGCGTCGGGCTGCTGGGCTCCCTGGTCTCCTTTCTGCTCGGGTTCGTGCCGCCGAGCCAGCTCGCCACCGGCGATCCCGTGGTCTACGTGGCGCTGCTGGCGCTGGCGACCGTGGTGCTGTCCCTGCCGCCGTTCGTCTTCGCCCTCCTGGCCCGCCGTCGCGCTCCGGTCGACGCCGCCTGAGACCTCAGCCCGGGGACGCGGCCGCCGCGGACCGGGCCAGGGCCACCGTGGCCGCGACCATGGCCAGCACCAGGACGGCGACGAGGACCCACTCCGCCCCGCCCGCCTGCAGCCGCTCGCCGAGGACGGCGACCCCGAGCACCGCTCCGGTCACCGGCTCCCCCACCGTCGCCGCGGGGAGCGAGGCCCCCAGCGGTCCGGCCTGGAACGCGGCCTGCTGGACGACGGTCCCGCCGAGCAGCGCCGCGGCCAGCAGCCAGGTGCTCCACGAGGTGAGCACCGCACCCACCCCGTCGCCCAGCAGGTCGACTACCCCCTTGGTGAGGGCCGCCGCCAGGCCGTAGGCCAGCCCCGTGGTCAGGGCCAGCAGGACGGCGCGGGGGGTCCCCCGCCGCAGCGCCGCGCCGACCAGGCACGCGCCGGCGGCCGCGCCGAGGACCACCCACGCCGGCAGCCACTCGCGCCAGCCGGCCGCGTCCTCGCCGGCGGTGGGCTCGCCGGTGACCACGAACGCCGCGAGGGCCAGGACGAGGACCGCGGCCCATCCCCAGTCCGCGCGGCTCAGTCGCCGTCCGGCCCACCGGGCACCCAGCGGCAGCGCGAAGAGCACGGTCGTCACGAGCAGCGGCTGCACCAGCAGCAGCGCCCCCAGGCCGAGGGCGGCCGCCTGCGCCACGTAGCCACCGGTGTCGGCCAGCGTGCCGGCCCACCACCGCGGCGACCGGACCAGGGCGGCGACCAGGCGCACGCTCCCGCCCGCACCGTCCGGCACCGCCGCGGCCGAGCGCTGCTGCACCGCCGACGCCAGCGCGAACAGGGCCGCCGCCAGGAGCGCCAGCCCGCCGGCGGCGGCCGTCACGGCCGGCTCACCGCCCGGCGCCGTCCGCCGCGGGCCCCTCGCACGCTCGTCACGGGCTGCCCCTGGAGTCGGGCCCCACGCCGGGGCAGTCGGTCGGGGTGGACCCTGCGACCGGCCGCTCCAACGCCGGTCCAACACCGGTGGCCGCAAACCCCTACCGGGGCGTCGCCGGATGCGGTACCCAGGGGTCCGACGCGGGAGCGTCACCGACGGTGGTCGTGCCCCGGCAGCGGCTCCCCGCGTCCGGGGGGCCGGACCTCGTCGTCACGAGCACGGGGGTGCCACGCGAGGGGGTCCACCGTGCAGGGCGACGCCAGTGCCGACGTGCTGTCGTTCCGGGACCTCGGCCCGCTCGAGGTGCACCGCGCCGGCCGGCCGGTCGCCCTCGGCGGGGCCCGCCTGGCCGCGGCGCTGTCCCTCCTGCTGGTCAACGCGGGACGGCAGGTCAGCGTCGACGCGCTCACCGAGGCGATGTGGGGCGAGGTGTCACCGGCCCGCTCGTCCTCGACGCTCGACTCGCACGTCTGGCGGCTGCGCAAGGCGCTGGAGCCCGACCGCCGGCCGGGTGCGCCCTCGGCCGTGCTGGTGCGCGAGCCGGGCGGGTACCGGCTGGTCGCCGACCCCGCGACCATCGACTCGCGGCGGTTCGCCCAGGTCGCCGACGAGGCGCGGGCGCTGCTCGCCGCCGGTCGCCCGCGGGAGGCCGGCCGGGCCGCCGAGCGGGCGCTCGCGCTGTGGCGCGGGCGGCCCTACCCGACCGTGGCCGACGAGCCCTGGGCCACCGCCGCGGTGGCTCGGCTGGAGGAGCTGCGCGACCAGGTGCGCGAGCTGCTGGTCGAGGCGCTCCTCGCGGCCGGCGCCCCGGACCAGGCCCTGCTCGAGGTGGGCGCGGCCGTCGCCGAGACGCCGTTGCGCGAGCGGTTGTGGAGCCTGCGGATGCTCGCCCAGCACCGCCTGGGCCGACCCGAGGAGGCGCTGCGGACCTACCAGCAGGTGCGCGCCGTGCTGCGCGACGAGCTGGGGCTCGAGCCCGGCCCCGACCTGCGGCAGCTGCACGGCCGGATCCTGGCCGAGGACCCGGCGCTCGCCGGCCCACCGCCGCCCGCCCCGGCCCCGGCGCCGCCGCCGTCTCCCGTCCCCGGGATCGAGCACGAGCCGGACGGCGCACCGGGAGAGGCGCATCCGGTGGAGGTGCACCTCCCGCACCGCACGACGACGCTCGTGGGGCGCGAGCGGGAGGCGGCCGAGCTCGCCGCGCTGGTCCAGCGCGCCCGGCTGGTCAGCCTGGTCGGCGCGGCCGGGTGCGGGAAGACCCGGCTGGCCATCGAGGTCGCGCGCACGGTCGCGCACCGGTTCCCCGACGGCGTCTGGTTCGTCGACCTGACCGCGGCCCGCGACGGGGCGACCGTCCTGTCCACCGTCGTGTCCGCGCTGGGGTTCGCCCCGGCCGACACCGGCCGGCCCGAGGAGGCGCTGCGGACGCACCTGCGCCGGCGCCGCGCGCTGCTCGTGCTGGACAACTGCGAGCAGGTCCTCGACCCGGTCGCCGACCTGGTGGACGACTGGTTCGCCGGGACCACCCCGCTGGTCGTGCTGGCCACCAGCCGGGAACCCCTGGAGGTCGACGGCGAGCGCGTGCACCGGCTGGGCCCCCTGCCCCTGCCCGAGGGGGACGACGACGTCACGACGTCCCCCGCGGTCACCCTCCTGCTGGACCGGCTCACCGCCGCCGGGGCCAACCGCAGCGACCTGGGCCTGCTCAGCGCCGCCGTGCGGATCGCCACCGCCGTCGACGGCGTGCCGCTCGCCCTGGAGCTGGCGGCGGCGCGGGCCCGGGCGTTCAGCCTCGACGAGATCGCCCACCAGGTCACCGCCGACCCGAGCTCGCTGGCGCGCACCGGGCGGGGCAGCGACCACCACCGCACGGTCCGCGCGGCGATCGAGCAGAGCTACGCGCTGCTGCCCGAGGACGAGGCGGCCGCGCACCGCGCCGTCTCGGTGCTGCCCGGCCCGTTCACCGTGACCGCGGCCGACGCCGTGCTCGACGGCTCGGGCGCGGGACCCTCGCGCGGTGCGGCGACGGCCGACCTGGTGGCCCGCCTGGTGCACCACTCGCTCCTGGTGCCGCTCGGGCCGGCGCGGCCGGGCGGCCCCTCGCGGTTCGCGCAGCTGGCCACGATCCGCGGGCACGCCGCGCACGCCGCAGGCCCGGAGGCGCCCGCACTGCGCGGGCGGCGCGACGCGTGGGTGTCGTCGCTGGCGCTCGCCAAACCGCCGCTCGGCCACGTGGCCGAGGGCGCGTGGTTCGACACCCTCGACGACGACCTGCCCACGCTGCGCGCCACCCTGCAGCACCAGCTCCTGGAGGTCCCCTCCGCCGACGGGGTCCGGCTGGCCGGCCGGCTCGGCACCTTCTGGTACTTCCGCAGCAAGACCATCGAGGGGCGCACCTGGGCCGAGCGGGCACTCGCGGTGGAGCACCTGGCCGACCCGCTGTCGGCCGCGCTGGTCCGGCTCACCCTGGCCCACCACCTGTCCTCGGGCGGTCAGGACGACCTCGCCGTTCCGCACGTCACCGTCGCCGCAGGGCTGCTTGACGGCACCGAGGACGCGGTGTCGCGCACCGTCGCCGAGGTGCACACGCTGCTCGCCCACTCGCTGGTCGTGGCCGGGGCGCTGGAGCCGGCCCGGACCGTCGCCGACGCCGTGGCCGCCGCGGCGCGGGCGGCCGGCGCGGACCCCGGGCTGCACCTGCTCGCCGAGACCTGCGCGACCCTGGTGGAGAGCAGCTCCGCGACGACCACCGCGCCCGGGCTCGCCGCGCTGCACGCGCGGGCGCTCGCGCTGGGCAACGTGCACGTCGCGCTGCTCGCGGCGGGGATGGCCGTCGTCGCCGCCATCCGGTCCGGCGACGCCGCGACGGCCCTGTCCTGGTCCGACCGGATGATCGGGCACCGCCTGCTGCTGGGCACCTCCGACGGACCGGTCGCCTTCGAGCTGCGGGCCGTCGCCACGGCGATGGCCGGCCGGCCACAGGAGGCGGTCCGGCTGTTCGCGGCCGCCCGCACGCAGGCACTGCGTAACGCGCTGCGGTGGCCGGCCTTCGAGGCGACGCCGCAGGTCCTGCGGAACGTCACGGCGGCGCTGGACCCGGGAGCCGCCGAGCGGGCCCGCGCCGACGGTGCCCGGCTCACCCTGGCCGACGTCGTCGACCCGCCCTCCGCCGTTCCCACGCCCGCCTGACCCGGCCGCTCAGCCGACCCGGACCCGGGCAGCGGACGCCGCCGCGCGGATCGCCGCCCGGTCGGGCTTGCCCTGTTCGGTGAGCGGCACGCGCTCGACCGGCAGCACCTGCAGCGACGCCGCGACCGGCCCGCCGTGCTCCGCGGCGACCGCCTCGCGGCAGGCGTCGACGTCCACCGCACCCCCCGGCCACGCCTCCGCCGCCACGACGCACACCCTCCGGCCGGGGTCGGGGACCACCACCGCGTAGCGCACCGACGGCAGGCGGCACAGCGTCTCCATGAGGTCCACCGGCGGCACCGCCTCCAGCGCCTGCGCGTCCGCCGCACGGCCGAGCACGCGGAGCATGCCCTCGTCGAGACTGCCCAGGTCACCGGTGCGGTACCAGCCGTCGACGAAGTGCTCGCGCTCGTCGGCCGGCCGGTTCCGGTAGCCCTGGGCCATCGCCCGCGAGCGGACCTCGACCTGCCCGGCCCGCGGGTCGGTCGTCCCGTCGGGCCGGCGGAAGCGGACCTCCACGCCCGGCCGGACGCGCCCGGCGCAGCGGAAGCGGGAGGGCCGGTCGTGCTCCGCGGGGGCGAGCGCGCTGACGATGCCGACCTCGCTGGCGCCGTAGGTGTGCGCGACCACCGGGCCGAGCCGGGCGCGGGCCCGGGCGCGGAGCACCGGCGGGGCCAGCGCGCCGACGTGGGTGAGCGCCCGCAGCGAACCGAGGTCGTACTGCGCCACCTCGGGCCGGTCCATGAGGTCGAACAGCTGCGGCTCGACGAGGAACAGGTCGGTGATCCGCTCGCTCTCGATGGCCGCCAGCGTGGCGACCGGGTCGTAGCCGTCCTGCAGCACGACCGTGCCGCCGCCGAGCAGTGTCTGGTCGACCAGCGCCTGCGTGAGGTGCGCCAGTGAGCCGTTGGCCAGCTGGCGGCGGTCGGCGCGGCTCGGTTCCGAGACCATCGCGGTGTAGGTGGCGAAGTCGCGGCGACTGACCTTCGGCACGCCGGTGGTGCCGCCGGACGGGATCCCCACCGCGAGGTCGCCCGGGCGGGCCCGGCAGGGCAGCGGGCCGGGATCGAGCCCGGCGGCGAGCGCGTCCAGCCGCAGCGCGACACCCGGGACCGGGCCCACCGCCGCGACGGGCGCCGGAACGCCCGCGGGCAGCAGGGCGGCCGTCTCGGGGAACACGACCACCAGTCGCGGGTCGACCTGGGCGACCAGCCGGGCCCTCCGGCCCGGGTCGGACGGTGCGGGCAGGTACACGGCCGCCGCGCCGACGAGGTGCGCCGCGTAGCGGACGGCGAGGGCCTCGGGCCGGTTCGGGGCGAACAGCGCGACGAGGTCGCCCCGGCCGACGCCGAGGTTCTCCAGCGCGCGGGCACAGCGCGCGATGTCGGCCAGCAGGCCGGCGGCGGTGGTGTCGGTGCCCCCGTGCCGCAGCACGGGGCGCCGTCCACCGCGCCGGAGCACGGCGACGAGGTCCTGCACGTAGATCTGCACGGTCGTCCTCCTCGATCCGGTGCGGCGGCCGGCTCAGCGCGGGGACGGGCCGGAGGACCCGGCCGTGCCGGAGGAGCGGCGGGTGAGCACGTAGGTCGTGCCGACACCGGCGCCGAGGACGACGATCCCGCCGGCGGTCACCCAGCCCCACGGGACGCCGTCGGACCCGCCCTGGCTGTCGGCGGCGGTGCCGCCGCCCGCGGTCTCCGTGCCCGCTGCGGTGCCCGCTCCGGCGCCGGTCGGGCCCCCGGCCGGCGCCGGAGCCGGAGAGGTCGCGGGCGCGGGCGCGGGAGTCGGCGCGGGGGTCGGCGCGGGGGTGGGGGTCGGCGCCGGGGTCGGCGACCCCCCGCCGGTGACGGTGACGGTGGTGGACGCCGTGCCGTTGCTGCAGGTGAGCAGCACCTGGTGCGCGCCCGCGGCGGCGTCGCGCGCGATGGTGGCGCTGCCGTCGAAGGCCGTCGGGTCGGTCTTGGAGAACGTCTCGGGCCCCGTGAAGGCGGTCGAGGTCACCGACTGGACCTCCGGCAGGTCGGTCCCGTCGGTCGGGGTGGGACAGGTGCCCGAGACGCGCACCGTCTGCCCGGGGGCGGCCGACGCGGTGGACACCGACACGAAGCCCGGCTCCGCCGCCGGTGCGGCGGTGCCCGTGGCGGCCAGGGCAGGGCCGGCGGTCGCCCCGAGGGCGAGCAGCGCGCCGGCGGAGGCGGACAACAGGATCGAGGTGCGCATCGGAGGTCCTTCCTGCGGACCGCCCGCGGCGGGCGATCGGTGCGACCACCGTCGCGTCCCGGGCTCCAACGGCGCGCCAGCCGCGGGAGCCCGTGCTCCACCACCGCCCGGTCGGCGTTGGACCCGCGTTGGAGCCGGTCCCGGGACGGTGCGGTCCTCGCCCTCTGATCGGAGACCGACGTGCACGCCTTCTTCAAGGACCCCGACCTCCAGTTCGCCGTCGAGGGCGTCCTCGGCGCCACCTACGCCCGCGCCGCCGACGTCGGCGAGGTCCTGTCCACCGTCGACCGGATCCCCAGCGGCGACCGGCGGGCCTGGGTGCAGCAGTGGAGCGCCACCGCCGACCGGCTGGCCGACCAGGCCCGGGCCGCGGAGGCCGCCGGGCACCCGCGGTCGGCGGCGGCGCGCTGGCTGCGGGCGGCGAGCTACTGGTCCGAGGCGACCGACCAGGCCGACGCCACCGGGGACTTCGCGGCCCTGTGGGAGCGGCACCGCGACGCGTGGGACCGCTTCGTCGACCTCACCGACGCCCTCGGCGACGTGGCGGTCGAGCGGCTGGCCATCCCCTACGAGGGGACCACGCTGCCCGGCTACCTCTTCCGCCCGGGGCTGGCCGACGAGCCGCGCCGCACCCTCGTCTTCACCAATGGCAGCGACGGGTCCGTCGTCGGCGCCTGGACCCACGGCATCGCCGACGCGCTGGCCCGCGGCTGGACCGCGATGACCTACGACGGTCCGGGCCAGAACGCCGCGCTCGTGCGCCAGGGCATCCCGTTCCGGCCGGACTGGGAGCACGTCCTGACCCCCGTGCTGGACCACCTCACCGCACGGCCCGACGTGGACCCCGGCCGCATCGCGGTCATGGGCGTCAGCCAGGGCGGCTACTGGGTGCCCCGGGCCCTCGCGTCGGAGCACCGCGTGGCCGCGGCGGTCGCCGACCCCGGCGTCGTCGACGTCTCCACGACCATGCTCGACCGGCTGCCGCACTCCCTGGTGCGGCTGCTCGACTCCGGGGACCGCGACCGCTTCGACACCGAGATGCGCTGGGCCCTGAAGCTCTCGCCGGCCACCCGCACGATGCTGCAGTGGCGGATGCGGCCCTACGGCGTCACCTCGACCTTCGACTTCTTCACCGCCGCGCGCGCCTACGCCCTGACCGACGAGCAACTGGCCGCCATCACCTGCCCGGTGCTGGTCACCGACCCCGAGCACGAGCAGTTCTGGCCCGGCCAGTCCGCGCGCCTGGCCGCGGCCCTGACCTGCCCGGTCACCCTGCTCCCGTTCACGACCGCCGAGGGCGCCGACGGGCACTGCGAACCGGCCGCGGCCGCCCTGCGGGGCGAGCGCGTCTTCGACTGGCTCGACGAGCAGGTGCCGGCGTGAGCGGCCCGGCCGACCCCGCGCTCAGCCGAGCACCAGTCCGGTGACGCCGGCCAGGACCACGAGCACCCCGCAGACGGTCGCCAGGCCGATCCCCTCGGCCCGGCGCAGGAACACCGCGCTGACCGGCAGGACCACCACCGGGACGGCGGCAGCGATGACGAGGACGACCGCGACGGGCAGGTGCACGGAGGCCGCGACCACGCAGGACTGGGCGCCGGCCGTGGTCACGCCGGACCAGATCCACAGGTGCCGGCCCCGGCGGTCCGCGCCGCGGAGGGCGCTGGTCAGCTTGCGCAGGTCCGCGGTCCGCAGCGCGTAGACCAGCAGCGCCGCCGTGGCCCCGATGAGGGTGCCGAACACCGGCGCCTCCCAGTCCCGGACGGCGGCGCCGCGGGCGACGTTGCCCACCCCGTACTGGAGCGCGCCCAGCAGGGCCAGCCCGAGCTCCGGGAGCGGGATCGACCGGGCCTCGGCGTGCCCCCCGCCCTCCCCGCGACCGCCGGACCGGCGCGAGGTCAGGTACAGCCCGACCATGATGGTGAGCCCCCACAGCACCACCGACGGGGGCAGCGCCTCGCCGATGATCAACCAGGCGGCCAGGCCGGCGAACAGGGGGTTGGTGATCTGCAGCGCGCTGGCCCGCGTGGGGCCGATCGTGCCGACGGACCGGAAGAAGAACCAGCGGCCGAGAAAGGTGGTCAGCAGGCCCCCGACGGCGAACAGGCCGACGGCGTCCCACTCCAGTGGCGGCTGCGGTCCCCCGACGGCGTACTGACCGGCCAGCAGGACCCCGGCGCAGGCCACGTTGCCCGCCAGGGCCAGCAGGAACCCCAGGTCCTGCGGGAGCCGCAGCGCCGCCGAGCGGACGAGGAAGACGTTGACGCTGAACAGCAGCAGCGCCGAGACCGCCAGCAGCTCACCCACGCGGCCGGCTCCCGGTCCGGGGCCGCCGCGGGGCTCCGCCCGTCAGCGGGACCGCTCGGCGATGGCCGCCGCCGTGTCCCCCGAGTAGCCGCGCTCGACCCGCACGTCGACGACCGTGGGCCGTCCCGCGAGCACCGAGTCGACCGCGCGCTTCATCGCGTCGACGAGCTCCTCCGGCGTCCGCACCGGGCCGATGCCGTGCACGCCCTGCGCGGACGCCAGCTGGGCGAGGTCGGGCTCGGGTCCCTCGAGCCGCATGCCGACGTGCGCGTTCTCCACGGCGCGGCCGCGGGCGCGGGCCACGCGGTCCTGGTGCAGCTCGTCGTTGAAGAACGAGTTGTTGTTCGCGACGACCACCAGCAGCGGGATGTCGTAGCGCGCCGCGGTCCACAGTGCCGTCACGCCCATGACGTAGTCGCCGTCCCCGAGCACGGCCACCGCGAGCCGCTCCCGGCCCGCCAGCGCCAGCGCGGCACCCACGGCCAGGCCCGGGCCACTGCCGATCCCCCCGCCCCCGTCGGTCCCGAGGTAGTCCAGCGGCCCGCGCACCGGCCACAGGTCCGGGTTCCAGGCGAACGGCGTGCGGACCAGCGTCACCGGCAGGTCCCGCGTCGCCTCGCGCAGCGTCCGGGTGAGGAAGGAGACGGTCAGCCGGCCGGTGGGGCCGGTGGCCTCCACCGGGCGCTGGACCGGGTCGGCCGCGGCAGCCGGGGACGGGGCAGCGGCCGGGGAGCGCTCGGGCAGCCGCTCGAGCAGCGCCGCGACGGCGGCGTCCGGACGGCTCTGCAGGCTGACGTCGACGGCGGCCAGGAAGTGGTCGTTCTTGGTCCAGCCGTTGAACAGCTGGTGGTCGACGCTCGCGGAGACGACCCGCGCCTGCGGCTCGGCGGAGCCGGTGGCCTGGCGCAGGGTGCCGCCGAGGTCGAGCCAGTCCAGGCTGAGGATGACGTCGGCACCCCGGAGCAGCTCGTTGTTCGCCGGTGACAGGAACAGCCCCGGCGTCCCGGCGTGCAGCGGGTGGTCGGTCGGGAAGCCCGCGGCGACCTTCAGATCGGTCAGGACGGGGGCGCCGAGGCGCTCGGCCAGCGCGATCCGCCGGTCCCACTCCGCCTGGTCCCGGCTCCCCCGCCCGGCGAGGATGACCGGCCGCTGAGCCCCCGCGAGCAGCTCCGCCGCGGCGGCGACGGACTCCGGGGAGGGCAGCGACTCGGCCAGGGGGGCGTACCGCGCGGGGTCGACGACGACGCGGCCGTCGAACGGCTGCTCCTGGACCGCGGCGTCGAAGCAGACGTAGACCGGCGCGGTGGGATGGGTCCTGGTCAGCTGGTTGCCCCGCAGCAGGGAGGCGGCCGACGCCCGCACCGAGGCCGGCTGGTCGTCCCACTTCACGTACGGGCGCACCAGCGCCGCCTGGTCGGCGGCCGTGTGGATCCAGTCGATCCACGGCCGGCGGCTGTCGGCGTCGACCGGCCCCGTCGCGCCCAGCAGCAGCATCGGCGCGCGGTCGCAGTAGGCGTTGAAGACGGCCATGGTGGCGTGCATCAGGCCGACGTTGCTGTGCACGGCGGCGGCCATCGGCCGGTCGGTCACCTTGGCGTACCCGTGGGCGATCGCGACCGCGTGCTCCTCGTGCAGGCACAGCAGCATCTGCGGGTCCCGGTTGCCCAGGTAGTTCACCAGGCTGTCGTGCAGGCCCCGGTAGCTCGCGCCGGGGTTGAGCGCCACGTAGGGGACGCCGGTCGCGCGGATCGTCTCGGCGATCACGTCGCTGCCCCACTGGCTGGGCACGTCCTCGGGCAGCAGCACCTGCTCGTCGTCCACCGTGGTCGTCTCCTCGTGGTCGGGCCCGGCGGCTCCGCGCGGAGGCCGTCGGGGAGTGCGTGGGAAGGGGTGCAGAGCGGCCGGTGACCTAGATGGGGGTCACGGGGAAGGCGCCCGCGCGGGCCCGGCGCACCAGGTACTCGTAGCCGACCTCCAGCTGGGACGGGTGCGCGACGGTGTCCCGCTTGAGGAGCACCTCCTCGTCGTCGGACCACCGGGCGGGGCCGCCGACGGCCTCGGCGAGCAGTTGCGTCGCGCAGGCCCGGTTGAGCAGGACCGCCCGCATGACCGCCTGCCCGGGGGTCGCCCCCACGGTGACCAGGCCGTGGCCGGGGATGAGCAGGCCGGCCGCGTCACCCAGCGCCTCGGCCAGGGCGTCGCCCAGCTCGGTGTCGGTGATGAGCGCGCCGGACCGGGTGAACCGGGGGACGTCGGGGTCGACGAAGGAGACGGCGTCGTGCGACACCGGCCGCAGCGGCCGGTCCAGCGACGCGAACGCCACCGCGCTCGCCGCGTGCGAGTGCACGACCGCGCCGACGTCGGGGCGCGCGGCCATGACGCGGGTGTGGATGGGGTACTCGATGTGCCGCTTGCCCTCGCCGGCGAGGACGTCGCCGTCCGGGGCGACCAGCAGGACCCGCTCCTCGGTGATCTCCTCGAACGCCCACCCGGACGCCTTCATCCAGATCCCGCGGCCCTCCGGGTCCCGCACCGAGGCGTGGCCCCAGACCATGTCCGAGTGCCCCGCCACACCGAGGGCCTGGTTGGCCTCGGTGGCCTGGCGGATCAGGTCGGCGTCGGTGGTCATCGCGGCGGATCTCCTCTGGTCGCGGTGGTGCGGTGGGAAGGCGGGCGTCGGTGCGGCCGGGTCAGGCCGAGCGGTCGGGCTGGTCCTCGCGGACCGGGGCCGGCGGGACCTCGTCGGCCGGTGTCCGGCGCAGGCGCGTCTTGACCTGCTGCAGCGGCCGGTCCAGCAGCGGACGGAGGAGCATCAGCAGCACGACGATCACCAGGACCCAGTGCAGCGGCTTGGACAGCAGCACCATCACGTCGCCGTCCCCGACGAGCAGCGCGCGCCGGAGGTTGGTCTCGAGCAGCGGCCCGAGGATGAACGCGATGAGCAGCGGCGCCGAGGTGTAGCCGTAGAGCTCCATGAAGTAGGCGACGATCCCGATCCCGACCATGAGCAGCACGTCGTCGACCAGCCGGCGGTCGGCGAACACGCCGAACACCAGCATGACGGTGATCACCGGGACCAGGATGTGCATCGGGATGTAGGCGAACCGGGCCAGCGTCCGGACCGAGCCCAGCGCCAGCGGGAGCAGCAGGGCGGCGCCGAGCAGCATGAACAGCACGATGCCGTAGATGACGTCGGCGTGATCCCGGACGAGTTCGCGGCCGGGGGTGAGGCCGTGCAGCACCAGCGCACCCATGAGGACGGCGGCCGACAGGCTGCCGGGCACCCCGAGGCTGAGGGTGGGGATCATCGAGGGGGCCACGGAGGCGCTGTTGCACGCCTCCGGGGCGATCACCCCGCGGACGTCGCCCTCCCCGAAGCGGCCGCTCTCGCCCGCCGCCCGCTGGGCGCTGGAGTAGGCGATGATGTTGCCGCTCGCCGAGCCGAGCCCCGGGAGAGCGCCGACGACCACGCCGATGATCGTGCCGCGGGCCGTCGTCCCCCAGTGCCGGATGACCGACAGGATGCCCTCGAGCATGCTGCCGCCCGCGGCCCGGCTCAGGTCGTGGCTGCCGCCGATCGCCCGCGACTGCCCGAGCTCCAGCATGTGGGCGATGCCGAACATCCCCAGCATGAGCGGCAGCAGCGGGAAGCCGCCAAGCAGGAAGGAGGTGTCCATGGTGTAGCGGGCCACGCTCACCAGCGGGTCGATGCCGATGGTGCCGAGGATGAGGCCCGCCGCGGCGGCGATGAGCCCCTTGCGCATGTCCTTGCCGATCGCCCGCGCGATGAACAGCAGCGAGAGGACGATGATCCAGAAGTAGGCGGCCGAGTCCAGCGCGAGCGCGACCACCCCGAACAGCGGCAGCAGGACCAGCAGCGCGATCCCGCCCAGCACGCCACCGGTGGCCGAGGACATGATCGAGGCGCCGAGGGCGACCTTGCTCTTGCCCTGCTGGGTGAGCGGGTACCCGTCAAAGCAGAGCGCGATCGAGATGGGCTCCCCCGGGATCCGCAGCAGGATCGAGGTGACCGAGCCGCCGTACACCGCGCCCAGGTAGATCCCGATGAGCAGGGCGAAGGCCGACGAGGGCTCCATCCCGTAGGTCAGCGGGAGCAGCAGCGTCATGCCCGACGGTCCGCCCACTCCGGGGAGGACGCCGAACACCATGCCCAGGAGCACCCCGGCCAGGAGCCACAGGACGCTGAAGAGGGTCACGTGCTCGAACCCGGACAGGATCGAATCGATCATCAGGGGATTCCTCGCTGCGGTGGACGGCGGTCGGCGGCTAGAGGCCGGGGATGAGCGAGGGCAGGTCGATCGAGAGCAGCCCCACGAAGAGCAGGTTCACCGAGACGACGCACCCGACGGCCACCCCGACGACGACCTTCCAGGAACTGCGCTCGGGCGCGATCAGCCACATCGAGGCGGCCGTGAAGCCGGCGGTCGCCAGCACGTAGTCGACCTCGACGGCGAGGTAGGAGAACGCCACGATGAGCACGATCAGCGCGACGAAGCGCGCGACCCGCCGGCGTTCCCCGCCGGCCCCCTCGTCGGCCTGCCCACCGGTTCCGGTGCCGGCCGGCGGCGCGAACTCCTCGGGCAGCACCGGTCCTGCGTCGGCGGCCCGGGCGGCCGAGGCGGCCTCGGGGTCCGGCGCCGGCGCCCCCTTGGCCAGCAGGCTGACGCCCTCCCACGCCAGGAGGACGACGAAGAAGACGCCACAGGCGAGGGGGAACATCTTCGCCTCGAAGGGGCTGTCCGACGTCACCGTCGCCAGGACGTAGACGACGCCCAGGGCGAGCATCGCGCCCACCAGGACCAGGGGGCCGTAGCGGTTCGAACCGACCATCGTGCTTCCTCGACTCTCGCTCTCGCCTCGTGGACCCGTCCGTGTGGGCCCGGGCCGGCCGGCCCCTCGCGGGAGGCCGGCCGGCCCGGTGGGGTGCCGTCCTGCCGGATCAGCCGGCCAGGACGTCCTCGTTCTCCTCGGCTGCGGCCACCGACTCCTCCACGCTGGCGCGGAAGTCGTCCGCCGGGATCCAGGTGATGGCGGCGTCGGTCCGCTCGATGTACTCCTGCACCGCGTCGCTGGCGACGGCCTCCTCCAGGAGACCCTCCAGTTGGTCGACGATCGCCGGGTCGGTGTCCGGGGCGACCGCGAAGCCCGCCGAGATCGGGTCGAGGTAGACGTCGTGCCCGAGCTCCTCCAGCGTCGGGACGTCCGGCATCGTGTCGATCCGCCCCGGCGCGGCCACGGCCAGGATGTTGATGCCGCCACCGAAGCCGAGCGCGGCGGCCTCGCCGCCCATCCAGAAGTCGCCGTCGCCGGCCTCGAGGCCGGCGCACGCCTGCGGCACGCCCTCGTACCCGAGGGAGTCGAACTCGGCCTCGGCCGCGTCGGCGACCCCCTTGGCGGTGACCAGGTAGTTGCTCGCCGGGCCGCTCACCACGATCAGCCGGCCCTGCTCCTGGCCGCGCTCGAGCAGCTGGTCGAAGGTCTCGATGCCCGAGGAGGCCGCGACGCCGATGACGTTCCACTGCTCGCGGAAGCCGCCGACGTACTGCATCTCGTTCAGGTCGTAGGGCGCGTCCTGCACGACCTGGCCGAAGGCGTGGATCGAGGGGAACACGAGGGCGAGGGTGTGGCCGTCGGCCGGCGCGGTCATCGCCTCGATCAGGCCGAGCGTCCCGCCGCCGCCGGCGATGTTCTCGGGGACGACGGAGACGTCGACCAGCTGGTCGAGCGGGTCCAGGACCGCGCGGGCGTCGGCGTCCGTGCCACCACCGGCGCCGAACGGGATGACCGCGCGGATGTCGTCGGTGGGGAACTCCGGAGCGTCCCCTCCCCCACCTCCGCCCCCGTCGCCGTCGGCGCTGCACGCGGCGGTCAGCACCGCGACGGAGGCCAGGCACGCCACGGTCGACAGGCGCCGCCGTCCGCGGGAAAGAGCCCAGTTGGAGATCATTCGACGATTCCTCTCACAGGCGGGGACAATTGCAGGAACGCACGACGAATGCGGCGCCCACGCTCCGGTCGGCTGTCTTCCCAGCCGGACTCCGGAACAGCGGCGCGGAGGGCCGAGCAGGTCATCCGCCTACGAACTTCTTCGGGTCGCGGTGTAACGTAGGTCTCGGTCAGGGTGGTGTCAAGGCCGACTCCCGGAGGTCCTCCGCGGACGTCTGTCCGGACACGAACTGTCCCGCGGACCGCCCGGCCCGTTACCGTCGGGACGTGCGCGCCGAGGACGACGACAGCCAGCCCGCGGCCGGGAGCAGCGACGCCACGGTGGGCCAGATGCTCCGGCGGCTGCACCAGCGGCAGTCCCGGGTGCTGGACCTGGGACAGATCTACGGGCTCACGCGCCCCCAGTTCTCGGTGCTGGGCGCCGTGGTGGGTGTGCCCGGCGTCGACCAGCGCGGCGTCACGACGGCGACCTTCGTGGACAAGTCCACCGTGGCCGACATCGTCACCCGGCTGGCCGAGAAGCAGCTCCTGGTCGTGTCCCGGAACCCGGACGACCTGCGGCGCGACGAGCTGCGGCCGACACCGGCGGCGATCGCGCTCGTCTACGAGTCGGCACCGCTGATCCTCGAGGGCAACGAGCGCGTCCTGAGCCCCATCCCGCTGGCGCAGCGCGAGGAGTTCCTGCAGCTCCTGCGGGCGACCGCGCACGCCGGGCGCACCGAGGTGCCGAAGGACTACGTCAACCCCAGCCCGGACGGCGTGCGCCCGCCGATCAACGTGCACTGGGGCCTGGGCCGGCTGCTGCGCGGGTCGCTGCAGCGCCACGGCCGGTTGTGGTCCCGGCACGTCCCCGCGGTGACGCACGTCCAGTGGCTGGCCCTGAGCGCGCTGCTGGGGGGCACCGACATCGACCAGCGCACGCTGGGCGAGCTGATCAGCCTGGACAAGGCGAGCCTGACCGACATGCTCGACCGCCTGGCGCGTCGGCGGCTGGTCCGGAAGCTGCGCGACCCCGCCGACGGCCGGCGCCGGGTCCTCCGCGTGACGGAGGAGGGGCGGGACCTGCTGGACCGCGTGGCCCCGCTGGTGCGCGAGGTCGACGCCGACTACCTCGAGCCGCTCGGTCCCGAGCAGCGGTCGAGGTTCGTCCGCGGACTGCGGCGCCTGGTCGAGGCCGACGCCGACGATGGCGGAGCCCCGGCCGGAGCACCGACCCTGGTCGGCGGGGTCTCCTGACCCCTCCCCTGCGTGTCCCGGGAACTCCCCTCGGGGCCGGCCGGCGAGTCGCTCGGTACCGGTCTTGACACCCTCCCCCGCGCGACCTACATTTCAGCCGCGGCCGAAAGTTCGTACGCGGACTAGATGTTCCGACACCGGCGAGTTGTCGTATCGGGGCGTCCGACCTGCGTCAGGAATGCCTTTCGTGGGCTCTGCTGGACACCTCCCTGCAGAAGCGCACGGACGGCGATCCGCAGCCCGGTCCGCCGAGGACCGGGGGCCGCAGCTACGCCATTCTCGCGGCCGGCGGGAGAAGAGCGACCGCTTCCGCCCCGCGCCAGCACGTGACCTCCGAGCCGTGCCGCTGCCCACCTCGTGACAGCGCACGGACGACCTTCTGCGAGAGGAACCCAGGCATGTCGACCGAGAGTCTCGAGAGCAAGATCCAGCGCATCGGGAGCCCGGTGCGGATGCTGCGGGAGGCGCCCGCCAAGCGCTTCAAGTTCCCGTACCCGGCCCAGCACACCAACTGGCAGGACGAGCAGGAGGCCATCCACCAGACGGCCGTGCTCTTCGACCAGTCGCACCACATGACCGACGTCTACTTCCGGGGACCGGACGTGACGCGCCTGCTCTCGGACACCGGTACCAACAGCTTCGCCACGTACGGCCGGGACAAGGCCAAGCACTTCGTGACCTGCAACGAGAACGGCCAGATGATCGGCACGGCCGTCCTCTTCGGGCTCGAGGAGGACGAGGCCAACCTGGTGGGACCGGCCGCGGCGGCGAACTGGGTGCAGTACCAGGCCGAGACCGGCGGCTACGACGTCGAGATCGTGCGGGACGAGCGCACCGCCGACGACAACTCCCAGCGGCTCACCTTCCGCTACGAGATCGAGGGCCCCAACGCCCAGCAGATCCTGGAGAAGGCCCACGGCGGCCCCATCGAGGCGGTCACGTTCTTCGCCATGACCGAGTTCACCGTCGGCGGGGTCCCGGTCCGGGCGCTGTCGCACACGATGGCCGGCGTCCCGGGCGCCGAGAGCATGGGCATGGAGATCTGGGGCCCGGCGTCCGAGGGCATGCGGTTCCTGGACGCGCTGCTGGCCGCCGGCGAGGAGTTCGGCCTGGTCCGCGGCGGCGCCCTCGCCTACTACACCGGCAGCATCGAGTCGGGCTACCAGGCCCAGCCCACGGCCGCGGTCTACACGGGCGAGGGGCTGAAGGCCTACCGCGAGTGGCTCCCGGGCAACGGGTACGAGGGCACGCTGTCGGTCGGGGGCAGCTTCCGGTCCGACGACATCGAGGACTACTACGTGACCCCCTACGACTTCGGTTACGGGCACCTCGTGAAGTTCGACCACGACTTCATCGGCCGCAGCGCGCTCGAGCAGATCAGCGACCAGCCGCACCGGCGCAAGGTGTGGCTGCGCTGGAACGAGCAGGACGTCGCCCGGGTGTACGCCAGCAGCCTGTTCGACGGGGAGAACCGGGCGAAGTACCTCGACACCCCCCTGGGGCGCTACGCCCGGGTCCAGACCGACTCGGTCCTGCTCGACGACCGCCTCGTGGGCATCTCCAACATGTGCGGCTACACGGTCAACGTGGGCGCCTGGATGTCGGTGGCCATGGTCGACGAGACGGCCGCCCAGGACGGCACCGAGGTGACGCTGCTCTGGGGCGAGGAGAACGGCGGAACGGCCAAGCAGGCCGTCGAGCGCCACGTCCAGACGACGATCCGCGCCACGGTGAGCACGCGGCCGCCGGTCCGCTGAGCGCCGTCGCCTACCCCGGCGACACCCCGCGGGGCCATCACGGGCGCTGGTCCCCAGCGCCCGCGGTGGCCCCGCCGTCGTGCGGACGGCCGGCCTCCCCCGGGACCGCCGGTCAGGCCGACAGCCGCTCCGGCGCCCCCGCGCTGAGCCGCAGCCCGGCGGTCGCCAGCGCGGCCACGAGCCGGTCGGCCCGTTCCCGGAGCAGCCCGGAGGCCGCGGCGTCGAGCGCATCGGAGCCGTCGTCCAGGCACTGCGCGAGCAGGGCCAGCACCTCGGGCGGCGGGCCGGCGGCGGGCCGCGTGCGGGCGGGGATGCGCGTGACCATCCCGCAGGCGCAGGACCCACCGGCCTTCGGGGCCAGGTGCTTGCCTCCGGGACACCTACCAGCTTCGACCATCGCCGAACTCAACTCCTCCGTGGGGCTGGCCCGGAACGCCATCCGTGTGGGCCGCGTCCCAAGAGTCCCGCCAGCCCCACCAGTCACACGGCCCGGCGCACCCGTGCGTGTCCAGATCGTGACGTCGGCCACATCCCGGGCTCACCCCTCCCCGCACGACCAGCGCGCCTTCCGCGACACGGAACGCGCGTTGACGCGGGTCGAGTTGACCCTCTCGCCGATCCGCCCCTAGCCTGCGTCCAGGTCTTGAGTGCCAGTGACGAGCCCCGGCTTGCTGGCCGGCAACCCTCCACTGCGGCGGGGTGCCCCGGGTGACGACCTGGCCCTGCACCCGCAGGGCAAGCGCAGGAGCGTTCCGCCGTCCCGGTCGTCCTGTGCTCCGCAGCGACGTCGAGGAGACGCCCGTGCCCCCCAGCACCCGGCTGCCCCAGGCCGGCGGCCCGCACCCGCCGGACCAGCACGCCGATCGGCCGTTCTCCGTCCGGGACCACGGGGCCCGGACGGCGCGAGCGACCCGCGGGCACCGGTCCCCCGCCATCGGGGACCTGCTGGCCGAGGGGCCGACGTTGTCCTTCGAGTTCTTCCCGCCCAAGGGGGCCGACGGCGAGGCCCAGCTGTGGACGGCGCTGCACGAGCTGGAGCGCCTGCACCCCTCGTTCGTCTCGGTGACCTACGGGGCCGGCGGCTCCACCCGGGACGGGACCCTGGCGGTGGCCGAGCGGATCGTCCGCGAGACCACGATGACGCCGCTGGCGCACCTGACCGCCGTCGAGCACAGCGTCGCCGAGCTGCGCGACGTCATCGACCGGCTGGCCGCCGCCGGCGTGCGCAACGTGCTCGCCCTGCGCGGTGACCCGCCCGGCGCCGATCCGCAGGCGGCGTGGGTCGCCCACCCCGACGGGCTGCGTCACGCCGCCGAGCTGGTGGAGCTGGTCTCCGCGTCGGGCGACTTCTCGGTGGGCGTCGCCGCCTTCCCGGAGGGCCACCCCCGCTCGGCGGACCGCGCGAGCGACGTCGAGTGGTTCGTGGCCAAGTGCCGGGCCGGCGCCGACTTCGCGATCACCCAGATGTTCTTCCGGGCCGAGGACTACCTGCGGCTGCGCGACGAGGTGGCCGCCCGCGGCTGCGACGTGCCGATCGTCGCCGGGGTGATGCCGGTGACCGACGTCCGGCAGATCGCCCGGATCGTCCAGCTCTCCGGCCAGGCGTTCCCGGCCGAGCTGGCCGCGCGGTTCGCCGAGGTCGAGGGCGACCGGGCCGCGGTGCGCGCCCTCGGCGTCGAGGTGGCGACCGAGCTGTGCCGGACGCTGCTCGGGGAGGGGGCCCCGGGCCTGCACTTCATCACGATGAACCGCGCGGCGGCGACCCGCGAGGTGTGCGCGGACCTGGCCCGGAGCGGGGACCTCCCGGGCGCCGGGTCGGCCACCGAGGACGTCGCCTGAGGAGCGCGGCCGGTCCCGGTCGGAGGCCGTCGTGCGGCACCTCCGACCGGGACCGCCCGCCTCACTCGAAGACGACGGTGCGGTTCCCGCGGATGATGATGCGGTTCTCGGTGTGCCAGCGGACCGCGCGCGCCAGCGCCCGGATCTCGGCCTCCCGGCCCCGCGAGGCTAGCTGGTCGGGGCTCAGCGAGTGGTTCACCCGGAGCATCTCCTGCTCGATGATCGGGCCCTCGTCCAGGTCCGCGGTGACGTAGTGCGCCGTCGCCCCGATGAACTTGACCCCGCGGGCGTGCGCCTGGTGGTACGGGCGGGCGCCCTTGAAGCTCGGCAGGATCGAGTGGTGGATGTTGATGGCCTGACCGTTGAGCTCCCGGCACAGGGTGTCCGAGAGGATCTGCATGTAGCGGGCCAGGATGACCAGCTCGACCCCCTCCGAGCGGACCATCTCCAGCAGCTCCGCCTCGGCCTCGGGCTTGGTCTCGCGGGTGACCGGGATGTGGCGGAAGGGGATCTCGTAGAAGTCGGCGATGCCCTTGAGCGTCGGGTGGTTGGACACGATCGCGACGACGTCGAGGTTGAGCTCGCCGATCGAGTTGCGGAAGAGCAGGTCGTTGAGGGCGTGCGCGTACTGGCTGACCATGATGATCACCCGCTGCTTCCGGGAGGCGTCGTCCAGGCGCCACTCCATCTGGTAGCGCTCGGCGATCGGCTGGAGGGCCTCGCGCAGGGCGGGGAGGTCCAGCGGGGCACCGTCGACGTGCGCGAACTCGACGCGCATGAAGAACATGCCGCTCGTGAGGCTGTCGAACTGGTGGCTCTCCACGATGGTGCACTGCTCGTCCACGAGCAGTCCGGACACCGCGTGGACGATGCCCGGGGCATCCTCGCAGGACAGCACCAGGACACCGTGCTGAGCGTCGGCGGGCCGCGTCATTGCGCCTCCAAACTCGGTGGATCGCGAGGCCGGTTGGTCGGCCGTGGTCAGGTCGTGGCCGCCGTCCCCGCGGAGAACCCTGCGACGAGGCGGTCCCAGAGGGAGGTTAAGGGGCGGGGGCTGTGCCGGCATGCCGCAGATGACCCTCGCGCACCGGCGAACGTGCCGGCCGGACCGCGACAATCGACGTAGCCGGGAGCCGGCCGACGGGCGGTCGCGCCGCCCCTGGCACCGTGTTGCTCCCTGCCCGGAGTCCGGGCACCCTGTGCCGGTCGGCGTTGCCGCAGGGGCGGCGCCGCCCCGAGAACCCCGGAGGACGAGTGGCTGCGATGTACGCCCGATCCACCACGATCCACGGCGACCCGCGGTCGGTCGAGCAGACGACCACCTACGTCCACGACGAGGTCATGCCCACGGTCCGGGCGCTGGACGGCTGCGTCGGCCTGTCCATGCTCGCCGACCGCGCGACCGGCCACTGCATCGTCACGACGTCCTGGCGGGACCGGGCGGCGATGGACGCCAGCCGCGACGCCGTCCGGGAGACCGCGGAGCGCACCGCCGAGCTGCTCGGCGGCACGCCGGACGTGCAGGAGTGGGAGATCGCCGCGATGCACCGGGTGCCCGAGGCCGACAACGGGGCCGTCTCCCGCGTCACCTGGCTGCGCAGCGCCCCGGACGCGGTCACCCGCGCCGTGGACGCCGTCCGGTTGTCCCTGATGCCGAAGCTGGAGGACCTGCCCGGGTTCTGCAGCGTCAGCGTCATGGTGCGCCGCGCCGAGGGGCTGACGGTGGCCGCCGTCTCCTACGACACCCGCGCGAGCCTCGAGCAGGCCGCCGAGGGCGCGCGGGAGTTCCGGGAGGAGTTCGCCCCCGCCATGGGCATCGAGGTGCTGGAGACCGCCGACCTCGACGTGGCGATCGCGCACCTGCGCGTCCCCGAGACGATCTGACCGCCCCGGGGACGCGCGGTCAGCGCGGCGCGCCCGGCAGGGCCGCGTCCAGCCGGGGGTAGACCCGCCGGACGTTGCCCTCGAAGACCGCGGTGCGGGCGTCGTCGTCGAGGGCCGAGGCCTCGACGTAGCGCCGGGTGTCGTCGTAGTACTGGCCGGTGCGCGGGTCCTTCCCGCGGACGGCGCCCACCATCTCGGACCCGAACAGGACGTTCCGGGTGTCCACCACGTCCAGGAGCAGGTCGATCCCGGGCTGGTGGTAGACGCAGGTGTCGAAGTAGACGTTGCCCATGACGTTGGACTCCACCGGCGGCTGCCCGAGCATGTCGGCCAGCCCCCGGTAGCGGCCCCAGTGGTAGGGCACCGCGCCCCCGCCGTGCGGGATGACCAGCCGCAGGTCGGGGAGGTCGGCGAACAGGTCGCCCTGTACCAGCTGCATGAAGGCGGTCGTGTCGGCGTTGATGTAGTACGCCCCGGTCGCGTGGAACACCGGCGTGGCCGACGACGAGACGTGCACCATGGCCGGCACGTCGAGCTCGACCATCGCCTCGTAGAACGGGTACCAGCTGCGGTCGGTGAGCGGCGGGGAGGTCCAGAACCCGCCGCTCGGGTCGGGGTTGAGGTTGCAGCCGACGAAGCCGAGCTCCTCCACGCAGCGGCGCAGCTCGGCGACCGACGCCTCGAGGTCCGCACCGGGCGACTGCGGCAGCTGGCAGACCGGGACGAAGCGGCCGGGGAACAGCGTGGCCACCCGGTGCACGAGGTCGTTGCTCCGGCGGGTCCACTCCAGGCTCACCGCCGCGTCACCCACGTGGTGGGCCATCGCCGAGGCGCGGGGCGAGAACAGCGTGACGTCGATGCCCCGCTCGTCCATCAGCCGCAGCTGGCTGGACTCGATCGTCTCCCGGATCTCGTCGTCGCTGATGGACGGGTAGGCCGGGGGCGTCGTCCCGGCCTCCCAGGCCGCGACCTGCTGCGTGCGCCACTCCGTGTGCGCGGCCGGCGCGGTCGTGTAGTGGCCGTGACAGTCGATGATCACTTCTGCTCCGTCTGCCAGGCGACGGTCAGCTCGTTCCGCCGACCGAAGCGCTCGAGGTGGTCGCCGAGGACGCGCTGGATGCGGGACAGGGTGTCCTCGTCCGGCGCCTGTGCCCGCAGCGTGAGGACGCCGTCGCCGACGACGACCGTGCCGACGCCGTCCCCGATGGACGCCGAGGACACCGCACCGTCGGTGCGCCAGGTGAGCCGCCGGCCGGTGTGCTCGACCAGCTGCTTGGCGTAGCGGGCGGGGGCGTCCGTGGCCACCGCGGCGGTGGCGGCCAGGGTCGCCGGGGGGCGGTCGCGCAGCTCCACGAGGAGGTCCCGCGCCGCGGCGGACACGCGGGCCGGGACGCCGAGCTCCTGCAGCTGCTCGGTGGCGGCCGCCATCTCGTCGGCCCGGCGCCGCGCGTGGGTGGCGGTGCCGTCGACGAGCCGGTCGACCGTGCGCTCGTCGAAGGACGCCAGCTCCGCGGCGATGTTCCCGCGCAGCCAGTCGGCGCAGCCCGCCACCTCCGCGCCCCGCAGGGCCTCCACCACCGCGGCCGCGAGCCCCTTGTAGAAGACGCTGCGCAGCAGCTTGCGCGAGATGGCGGTGCCCACCGGGCCCGGCTGCACCTCGACGTCCGCGCCGAGACCGGCGAGGAGCTCGGCGTACCGGCCGGCCGCCTCCCCCGACACGAGCATCGGCGTGCGCAGGCCCTTGCCCGGGACCGGCGACATCAGCGCCACGTCCACGACCGGGACGTCGCGCTCCGCCGCCCGCTTCGCCAGGGCCACCTTCAGCCCGGGGCTCGCGGTGTTGAGGTCGGCCCACAGCGTGCCCGGGCGCAGCGCCGGCAGGGCGTTCTCCAGCGCCGTCATGGCGTCGTGCGAGCTGTTCAGGCTGAGCACCAGGTCGGCGTCGGCGACCGCCTCGGCCTCGCTGCCGCGCGGCTGCACGCCGTCGACGCGGATGCCCTTCGGGTCGTAGCCGCGGACGTCGGCACCGGCCGCGACCAGGTCGCGGCCGATCTCCGACCCCGCCTCGCCGAGCCCGAGCACCGCGACCGGCACGGTCACGTCGCGGTCCCCCCGGAGGAGTCCCTCGGGCGGGCGGCGAGCTCGTCGGCCAGGTTCTCCCCCACCGGCGGGGTCCCGTGGGTGTGGAAGGTCTCGATGGTCTTCAGGCCCCAGGCCTGGCCCTTGGCCCGCTCGGCCTCGCTCCAGTCGACCGGCTTCCAGTCCGGCGCGAAGACCAGGCGGGCGGCGGGGTTGTCCAGCTCGATCCGGTTGCCGGCCGGGTCCCAGATGTAGAGGAAGAAGCTCTGCTGGATGGTGTGCTTGTGCGGCCCGGTCTCGATGTGCACGCCGTGCTCGAGGGCGAGGTCGGCGGCCCGGATGACGTCGTCGCGGCTGTCGACGGCGAAGGACAGGTGGTGCAGCCGGCCGGCCGTCCCGGTGTTGTCCTTGGTCCAGACGACGTCGTAGCCCTTGTTGGTGAACGTCGTCCAGGTGCCGGCGATCGTCCCGTCGTCGAGCACGATCTGCTCGGTGATCATGGCGCCGAGGGCGTCGACGAAGAAGTCCCGGTTCTCGACCGGGGTGACGCCGAGGTAATTGATGTGGTCGATCCGCCGCACGCTGACGCCGCGGCCGGGGTAGGCCTGCGCCTGGTTCTTCAGCGCCGGCTTGAGCCGGCCCTGCGGCTGGAACCACTCGCTCTCGTAGTAGAGGCCCATCTCGTGGCCGTCGGGGTCGGTGAAGACGTAGACCGGGCCGTAGCCGGGGTCGCCGTCCTGCCAGCCCTTGCCGAGGCCGGTCTTCTCGATCGCCTCGACCCGTCGCTGCAGCGCCTCGGGGGTGCCGGCGCGGAAGTTGGTCCGGCCCACGCCGGGCTGCTCGGCGGCGGTGAGCTTGATGGTGGTGTTCTCGTAGTCGTCCCACGCGCGCAGGAACACCGAGTCCCCGGCCGAGCCGTTCTCGGTCATCCCGAGGTAGTTCACGTAGAAGTCCAGGCACTCCTCGGGCCGGTGGGTGAGGAGCTCGACGTGGGCGAGGTGGGCGATGTCGTGCAGCGGGGGCACGGGATCTCCTGTCGTCGGGGCGGTGACCCCCTGCCGGGCCCCGCCGTGGGCGTTCCAGGGTGGGCGGCAGGAGGGTCCTTCTTCAGGCGCGGGGGAAGGCCGTGCCGTCGAACAGCTTGCGGGCGGTGCGGACCACGCCGGATCGGACCGCGCGCGGGGGTGTGACGGAGGCGTCGACGACCACGTCGACGAGCAGGTGGCCGGTGGGGTGCTCGACGTCGACCTGCGAGGTGTCCTCCGGCCAGCCGGCGGTGAGCTCGTGCCCGACGGCGCCCGGGAGGCGCATGCCGGTCACGACGCTGACCGCGGCCAGCACGCCGATCGAGGTGTGCGGCTGCACCGGGATGAACGACCGGGTGCAGACCTGGCCCCCGTCGCGCGGGGCGGCGAGCAGCACGGTCTTGGGGACCGAGGACCGGGACACGTCCCCGAGGCCCATGAGCTGGCCGGCCTTGCGGCGGAAGGCGTCGATCCGCTCCAGCAGCGCCGCGTCGGCGGCGAGCGCGTCGTGCGCCTCGTACCCGGTGATCCCGAACGAGTCGGCGAGGGCGAGCACGAGCGGCATGCCGTTGTCCACGCAGGTGACCTCGACGCCCTCGACGGTGTCGCGCACGTGCCCGGTCGGCAGCAGGGCGCCCGTCGCCGAGCCCTCGGTGTCGGCGAAGTCGAGGACCACCGGAGCGGCCGTCCCGGGGACGCCGGCGATCGCGACGTCGCCCCGGTACTCGACCCGGCCGCCGGGGGTCGGGAAGGTGGCGACGGCGACGCTGTCGGAGTTGACCATGCGGATCCGCACGCTGGTCTCGGCGTCGCCGGCCGGCACGAGACCGCGCTCGACGGCGAACGGCCCGACGCCGGCCAGGATGTTGCCGCAGTTCTGCTGGTCGCTGACGGTGGCCTCGTCCACCCCGAGCTGCAGGAAGAGGTAGTCGACGTCGACGTCCGGGGCGCCGGACGGCGAGACGACCGCCACCTTGCTGGTCAGGGACGTGGCGCCGCCCAGCCCGTCGATCTGCCGGGGGTCGGGGGTGCCCATCAGCCGAAGCAGCAGGTCGTCGCGGGCGGCGGGGTCGGCGGGCAGGTCCCCGGCCTCGAAGAACAGGCCGCGGGACGTGCCGCCGCGCAGCATCGTGCAGCGGACGCCGGTGTCGTCGTAGCTCACCGCTGGTCCTCGGCCCACTTCTCGTAGGAGAGGTACTCGATGCCGAAGTCGGGGAGCTTCTCGCGCAGGCCGTAGCGGTCCAGGCCGAGCTCGCCCTGCTGGAACGCCGCGCGGTTGACCGCCTCCTTGTCCAGGCGGGCCTGGCCCGCGGTCAGGGCCCTAGGCACGTCGGCCCGCGGCACGACCATCACGCCGTCGTCGTCGCCGAGCACGACGTCGCCCGGGTGGATCACCTGGCCGCCGAGCACGACCGGCACGTTCACGGCGCCGGCGGTCGCCTTCACCGACCCCTGCGCGCTGACCGCACGCGCCCACGCCGGGAAGCCCATCTCCCGCAGCTCGACGACGTCCCGGACGCCGCTGGCCAGCACCACACCGCGCACTCCGCGCTGGGCGAGGGCGGTGGCGAACAGCTCGCCGAACAGGCCGTCCGTGGTCGGCGAGTTCGTCGCGACGACGAGCACGTCACCGGGCCGGCACTGCTCCACGGCGACGTGGATCATCAGGTTGTCGCCCGGCCAGCAGACCACGGTGACGGCCGTGCCGCCGATCCGTGCGCCCGACCACGCCGGGCGGTACTCCGGCCCCAGGTAGCCGACGCGGCCGAGGGCCTCGTGCACGGTCGCGACGCCGTACTCGCCGAGCTTCTCGGCGTCGCCGACGTCGGCGCGGGGCGGATCGGTGACGACGACGGTCCTCATGCGGGTCCTCCGGGTTCCGAGGGGGCGTCTTCGAGCGCCCCGATGATGCTCTGGACGTGGGTGACGGCGGCGGCCTCGGCGCGGTCGGGGTCGCGGGCGGCGACGGCGTCCACGACGGCGGCCAGCTCGCCCAGGCTCACCCGGGGCCGCCCCGGCCGCAGCGACAGCCGGAACTGGTGGCGCACCAGCTGGGCCTGCAGCCGGCCGACGAGCCCGGCCGCGACCGGGTGGCGGGCGGCCTCGTGGACCATGCCGTGCAGCTGGTGGATGAGGTCGGAGTACTTGAGCAGGTCACCGGAGTCCACCGCCGCGGCCATCATCCCGACCTGCTCGCGCAGCCGCTCCGCCTCGTCGTCGGTGATGCGCTCGGCCGCCTTGCGGGCGATGAGCCCCTCGAGCGGCGCCCGGCACTCGGTGATGGCGACGGCCTCCTCGGTCGACACCACCCGGACGCGCGCCCCCTTGTGCGGGATCCGCTCGACCAGCCCCTCGGCGGCCAGCGCGTCGATGGCCAGCCGGACGCTGTTCCGGCTGACCCCGATCAGCGCCACCAGGTCGGCCTCGACCAGCCGGGACCCCGGGGGCAGGTCACCGCGGGAGATCGCCGCACGGAGGGCCCGCTCGGCCGTCGCCTGCGCTGCTGATCCCACGCAGCCTCCTCCGTCGCGATCCCGGGGGCACCGGCGCGCACCCGCCGGACTGTTGACGATCCTGTCAGGGATCGCTGCGGCCCGACTCGTCGGGGTCCCGCCACGACCAGCCGAGGAGGCCGGCGAACGCGGCCATGACGGCGAGGGCCGCGGCCTCGGCGCCCCACGAGCCCACGGACGCGCCGACCGCCACCACCGTGGGCGGGCCGAGCAGCTGGCCGAGGCTGGACCCCTGCATGAGCAGCCCCACCGACGCCCCGGACGACGCCGTGCCCGCCGACAGGGTCGTCACGCCGCTGAAGACGGCGGACGGGATGAGCCCCGCGGCGAACGAGAAGGCCATGGCCGAGGCGATGCGCACCGCCAGGGGCAGCGCCGGGTTCAGCACGCCCCAGACGGTGACGGCCATGGCGGCGCTGCCCAGCACGAACATCAGCCGCCGGGGCGTGCGGCGGTGCAGCAGCGCCGCCCCGAGGAGGTTGCCCGGGGCGTTGACGAGGAAGACCAGACCGCCCACCAGCCCGGCGGCGCCCAGCCCGAGCCCGCCGCTGACCAGCACGGACGGGAACAGCCCGACCAGCGCGAGGTACTGGGCCGTGTAGAACCCGAAGAGCGCCGCCAGGCCGAGCACGCCCCAGGAGCGGACGGCGGTCACCAGCCCGGCCGTGCTGGGCGGCCGGCTCCCGACGGCCGGGCGCGGCACCCACCGGGTCACGGTCAGCAGCACGCACGCGGTGAGACCCGCGTCGACCAGCCACGCGCCGCGCCAGCCGATCAGCGCCACCGCCGGCGGCACGAGCAGCGTGGCCAGCCCGGCGCCGACCGGCATGTAGGCGCCCCACCCCCCGACGACCAGCCGGCGCTGCTCCGGCGCGGCCAGCTCCGGCAGCAGCCCGGGCGCGGCGAGGACCACCCAGACGAAGCCGAGCCCCTCGCCGACCCGGGCGGCCAGCAACCACCCGGCCGACGGCGCGGCCGCGCCCAGGGCACTGCACACGCCGATCGCCAGCAGGCCCAGCTGCACCTGGCGGCGGAAGCCCAGCGCCTGTCCCAGCCAGCCCAGGAGGGCGCCGGCGACCGCCCCCAGCGCGCTCACCACGGAGAGGAACCAGGCGGCGGCCGAGGCGCTGAGCTGGAACTGGTCCTGGAGGATCGGCAGCGCGGCCGCACCCTTCCCGATCTGCGCGGCGCCGATCACCCCGCCGGCCATCAGGCTCAGCACGGCCGGCCAGGCGGTGGTCCCCCTGCCGGGGGGTGCCCCTGGCACGGGACGGCGGATCGACTCCGGTGCCACCGGCACACTCCTCCCGAGAACGGACCCCTGCACACCCGCGTGCACGCGCCGGCCGGATCGGTCCGGGACGGGACGCCGCCCACGACGGATGACGCACACCGAGTCATCCGACGTAGGCCCGGCTGCCCCAATCGACCGGGCGAGCCCGTCGTTTCGACGTGTCCGCCGCCACAGCCCCGCCCTAGGCTCTGGTACAGGCGTGACGGTAGTGACACGTCCTCGCGACGGCCGGGCGGGAACGCCGGCGACGATCCGGACCTCGAGCGGACGGGAGGGGGGCCGTGACACCAGCGACCCGCACGACCTCCGGCCGGGGGTCGGCCCTCGAGGCCGCCCGGCGCGTCCTGCCCGCCCCCGGAGACCGCCGGACCGAGTCGCCCGCGGACCGGGGAGGTGCCACGATCGGCAGCGCCGCCCTCCGCCGTGTGGTCATCCCCGACGCGGTGCGGGCGGTGACCCCGACCCGCAGGCCGATCCCGGAGGAGGTCGTCGACCTCGTCCGCGGCTGACCCCGGTCAGCCCGGAGGCCCCGCCGGGAGGCACGCTGTGCCCACCACCCCGGCCGCCCGGACCTCTGGACCGGCCAGACGCCTCGCCGTCCCAACCGGGGCGGTGCCCGGAACCGACACTCGAGAACGGACGGACATGACAGCGAGCAACCTGCAGGAACTCCTCGACCAGAGCGGCAACACCGTCGAGCTGCTGCGCAACTCCCAGCTGGGCACCTACATCTACCCGGTCGTCCCGTCGGAGTTCAGCAACTGGCGGCGGGAGCAGAAGGCATGGCGGGACACCGCGGTGCTCTTCGACCAGTCGCACCACATGTTCAACTCGTTCATCTCCGGGCCGGACGCCCTGAAGCTGATCTCGGACACCGGGATCAACAGCGTCGCGAACTTCCCGGTGGACATGGCCAAGCAGTACGTCCCCGTCACTGCCGCCGGCAACGTCATCGGCGACGGCATCCTCTTCCACCTCGCCGAGGAGGAGTACGTCTTCGTCGGCCGCGCCCCGACGGCCGAGTGGCTGCAGTTCCACGCCGAGACTGGCGGCTACAACGTCGACTTCAAGCAGGACCCGCGCTCGCCCTCGCGGCCCTACGGCCACCCGGTCTCCCGGTCGCTGTGGCGTTTCCAGATCCAGGGCCCGAACGCCTGGCAGGTCATCGAGAAGCTGCACGGCGGCGACCTCGAGCAGCTCAAGTTCTTCCGCATGAGCACGATGAACATCGGCGGCAAGACCGTGCGCACCCTGCGCCACGGCATGGCCGGTGCCCCGGGCCTGGAGATCTGGGGTCCCTACGAGGACCACGACTTCATCCGCGACACCATCCTCGAGGCCGGCGCCGAGTTCGGCATCGAGCCCTGTGGCTCCCGCGCCTACTCCTCGAACACGCTGGAGTCGGGCTGGATCCCCTCGCCCCTGCCCGCCATCTACGACGGCGAGGAGGAACGCGCCTACCGCGAGTGGCTGGGTGTCGACAGCTACGAGGCGACCAACGCCATCGCCGGCAGCTTCGTGTCGGACAACATCGCCGACTACTACACCAACCCGTGGGAGCTGGGGTACGGGTCGTTCGTCAAGTTCGACCACGACTTCATCGGCCGCACGGCGCTGGAGAACCTCGACAAGGACGCCCAGCGCCGCAAGGTCACCCTCGAGTGGAACGCCGAGGACCTCGCCAAGATCCTGGGCTCGCTGACCGACGTCGAGGGCCCCGGCTACCAGGCCTTCGACCTGCCGAACGCCAACTACGGGTCGTCGAACTTCGACTCGGTCATCGACGCCGACGGCACGGTGATCGGCCTGTCGATGTTCACCGGCTACAGCTCCAACGAGCGGCGCGGCCTGTCCCTGGCGACCGTCGACCCGAACGTGCCGATCGGCGCCGAGGTCCGGGTCGTCTGGGGCGAGCCCGACGGCGGCAGCAAGAAGGCCACCGTCGAGCCGCACGAGCAGTTCGAGGTGCGGGCCGTGGTGAGCCCCGCGCCGTACTCGACGGTCGCTCGTGGCGACTACCAGTCGGGCTGGCGGACGGCCGCCACCGCCTGACCGACACCGGTTCCGGGGCCGGGTGGCGTGGGATGACCCCGCCACCCGGCCCCTCCGCACGTCCCGGGTCGGATCCCCGCGGTGCGGCGGACCGGACGCCGCCCGCGGGGACACCCCCCCCCGCGGGACCCACGAGGCCCCGGGCACCGCCGGACCCGAGGGCCTCGTGCTGTGTGCTCAGACCGCCGGCTGCGGCACCCGGTTGTCGAAGAGGGCGAGCGCCGCGGCGGTGTTGGACGCGGCCACGTAGTACGTCGAGTGCACCCGGCGCACCTGCTCCCGCAGCGCCCCCCGCATGATCAGCCACATGATCATCTCGATGCCCTCGGAGCCGGCCTCGCGGATGTAGTCCTCACGGGACAGCGAGGTCAGCTTGGCCGGGTCGCTCTCGATCGCCTCGAGGAACATCTGGTCGAACTCGGGGTTCACGAAGCCCGCGCGCGAGCCGGCCAGCTGGTGGGACATGCCGCCGGTGCCGAGGATGGCGACCTTGGTGTCCTTGGGGTAGCTGGCGATGGCGCGGCCGAGGGCCTGGCCGAGCGCATAGCAGCGAGCCGCGGTCGGCTGCGGGTACAGGAGCACGTTGACCAGCAGCGGGATGACCGGGCACGGCCAGGCCTCGCCCGGGTCCGGCGTCCACACCGACAGCGGCACGGTGAGCCCGTGGTCGACGTCGAGCTCCTGGAAGACGGTGAGGTCGAAGCCCTCGTCCACCAGGCTCTCCAGCAGGTGCAGCGACAGCTCCGGGTCACCGACGACGTCGGGCACCTTCCGCGGCCCGAACCCCTCGTCGGCCACCTCGTAGCGGTCGGCGGTGCCGAGGCCGAAGGTCGGCACGATGTCGACGTCGATGCCGTTGGCGTGGTCGTTGTAGACGACGATCGCCACGTCCGGCGTGTGCTCGGCCAGCCACTCGCGCGCCGGGCCGTAGCCCTCGAACAGCGGCTTCCAGTTCGCGTCCTCGGTCTTCCCGCGGTCCATCGCCGCGCCGATCGCCGGGACGTGGGAGGTCGCCAGACCCCAGATCACCTCAGCCACTGCGCCGTCCCCCTGCCCGCATCATCGCCGCGAACTCGTCCTCGGTCATGCCGCTGAAGACACCACCGAGGTACTGCATCGACCGGCCGTCGATCATGGCCAGCTTGTACACGTAGAAGATGCTGCCGCCCAGGTCGATCATGGCCTGCCAGTCCCGGTCGAGGACGGCCTGCTTCTGCTCGGGGGCGAGCCCGAAGGAGTCGCAGTACGCCGCCTCGTCGGCGGCGAAGGTCTGCCGGTTCTCCACCTTGACCAGGCTCATGAACAGCTTGTTCATCCGCAGCCCGCGCCGGCTGGTGTGCCCGTCGAAGACCGGCGTCCCCGGCACGTCGAACCGGGACTCCGGCGCGATCGGCGTCTCTGCGCTCATCCGAGCTCCTCTTTCCGTGCCCGGCACAGGGGCGACCGGGGTCTCCGGCACGACGGGTACCCGCTCCGCCAGCGTCGGCATCACTTCTCCTGCGGGTGCTGGGCGAGCGCCTCGACGTGCACGTCGAGCCACGGGGACATCGGCAGCGACACCAGCGCGTCGTGCAGCGCCGCGGGGTCGGCCGCCTCGTAGAGGCCGATGGTGGCGTTGCGGCCGGGCACCCGCCACAGCCGCTTGAGGACGCCGGCGGCCCGCAGCTCCATGGCGCGGGTCCGCTCGGCCGCGCGCAGCTCCTCCCGCCGCTCGGCCGGGGTCTCCGGCGGCAGGCGGTTCTCGGAGCGGACGAGGAACTCCACGGTCGGTCTCCTGTCGGGGTCGGCGGTCAGCGGGCGAGCTCGAGCAGGACGTCGGACAGCGCCTCGGGCGCGGTGACCATCGCCTCGTGGCCGGTGTCGAGCTCGTGCACCGGCCAGCCCCGCTGCCGTGCCCGCTCGCCCTGCGCCTGGAACACCCGCATCCAGGTCACGCACTCGACGAAGGCCGCCGGCACGCGGTCGACGGCGCCGGTGAGGTCCAGCGGGTCGAGGTAGGTCTTCCACGGGTGCGGCGTCAGCTTGGGCGTCAGCCAGTCGACGTCGGCCTGCTCGGTCACCCCGAGCACCGACAGCTTGCGCACCGGCACCAGCCAGCCGAAGCCCTGCTCGGCCGCCGACTCCGCCCAGTGGTGCTCCACCTGCTCGGGCAGCAGGTCGCGGGCGGCCTGGCCGTCGTCGCCGACGAAGGCGTCGAGGTACACGCGCCGGGCGATCGCGTCCGGGCGCCGGTCGGCGACCGCGGTGACGACCTGCCCGGCGTAGCTGTGCCCCACCAGGACGACGTCGCGCAGGGCGAACGTGTCGAGGAGCCGGACGACGTCCTCGACGTGGGTGTCCAGGCCGACCAGCGGGGAGAGCAGGTGCGCGCGCTCGGAGAGCCCGGTCAGCGTGGGGGCGTGCACCTCGTGGCCGGCCGCGCGCAGCCGGGGGGCCACCCGGTCCCAGCACCAGCCGCCGTGCCAGGCCCCGTGGACCAGGACGAACGTGGCCATGCTCCGTGCCTCCTCGGACGACCTCGGGACAGGTGCCCGCCGCGGGCCACCCACGCGGTCACAGTACGGACGGCGGCAACTCGGAGGATCGGCCCGACGTCACGGCGCCGCCACCGATGCGGCGCGGGCCGCCTACGTCATCCGTCGTGGGGACCACCCGCCCGGGTGACCCCGCTCAGAGGTCCAACACCAGGTGGCTGCCCCGCGCGCCGGAGACGCAGATCATCATCGTCTCCCCGAAGGCGCGCTCCTCGGCGGTCAGCACGCCGTCGCGGTGGTCCGGGTCCCCGTCGAGGACCCGCGTCTCGCAGGCACCGCAGCGGCCGTCGTCGCACGCGGCCGGCACCTCGAGCCCCGCCCGGCGCACGGCCTCGAGGATGGAGGTGCCCGGCGGCACGCCGACGGCCAGGCCGGCCGCGGCGCACTCGAGGTGCAGGCCCCCGACGGGCTCCGGAACTGCGGTCACGCGGTCCTCCCCCGGTCGTGGCGCAGGGACGCGGGCGACGCTAGGGAGGGTCGGCCGCCCGGCGGATCACCCGGTTGACCGACACCGCGGAGGCGGCCGTCGCGCCGCGGCTGCGACAGATGACGGCACCCGCGCTCACCGGGGCTGGACGAGGCCCTCCTTGACGGCGAGCAGCGCCGCCTGCGTCCGGGAGGTGAGCCCGAGCTTGGTGAGCAGGTGGCTGACGTGGGTCCGGGCGGTGCGCTCGCTGATGACGAGGTGCCGGGCGATGTCCTTGTTGGACCGGCCCTCGGCGATGAGGACCAGCACCTCCTTCTCCCGCGCGGTGAGCACGCCGAGCCCCGTGCGCGGCGCGCGCATCTCCTGGGTGAGCCGGCGGGTCACGGCCGCGTCGAGGAAGACCTCGTCGCGGGCCGCCGCGCGCAGCGCCGCGTCGACCTCGGCCGGTCCGGCGTCCTTGAGGAGGTAGCCGGAGGCGCCGCTCTCCAGCGCCGCGTGCACCCGCTCGGTCTCGCCGAAGCTGGTGAGGATGACGACCTTCACCGAGGGGAACCGGCGCACGATCTCACCGGTGGCGGTCACGCCGTCCATCTCGGGCATCTGCAGGTCCATGAGGACGATGTCGGGGAGCTCCCCGTGGACGGCCGCCCGGGCGAGCCGGTCCAGGGCCTCCTGCCCGTGGCCGGCCTCCCCGGCGACCTCGACGTCCTCCAGCGCCTCCAGGTAGGCGACCACGCCGCGGCGCACCACCGCGTGGTCGTCCACGACGAGCACCCGGATCGGGTCGGGGACGGTCACGACTCCTCCTCCCCCTCGGTCGCCGGTGTGGCGGGCACCGACGTCGGCAGCGGCAGCGTGAGGCGCACGCTCGCGCCGCCGGAGGCCGGCCGCCGCACCCGGACGGCCCCGCCCCAGCGGGCCGCCCGCTCGCGCATCACGGTCATGCCGAGCCCGCTGGAGGCGGATCCGCCGGCGGGGGCGGGAGCGGGCTCGGCCGGGAAGCCGCACCCATCGTCGGTGACCTCGGCGACGAGCCGCCGCCGGCGGCCGTGGGCGGTCACCCCGAGGCGCAGGTCGATCCGCGACGCGGCGGCGTGCTTGACGCTGTTGTGCAGCGCCTCCGCGGCGATGCGGTAGACGTCCTCGAGCAGGTCGGCGTCCAGCCCGGCCAGCTCGGCGGCCGGGTCGTCGACGTCGAACGTCACCGCGACACCGGTCCGCGCCGACGTCGTCTCGGCCAGCGACCGCAGCGCCGAGGTGAGCCCGGTCGCCGTCGTCACCGCGGGGCGCAGCTCGACGACCATGCCGCGCAGGTCGGCCAGCACGGCCTCGGCGCTGCTGCTCAGGTCGTCGGCCACCTGGGCCACCGCCTCGGGCGCCGGTGGCCGCCCGCGCTCGACCAGCACGCCGAGGGACCGGGCCTGCATCATCATCGAGAAGACCTGCTGCACCACCGAGTCGTGCAGGTCGCGCGCCAGCCGCTGGCGCTCCTCGCGCCGGGCGACGTCCCGCTCCCGTTCCAGCAGCGCGGCGTGGTCCACGGCCATCGCCGCCTGCTCGGCCATGGCGAGGAGGAACTCCAGCTCGGTGTCCCCCACGACCTGGCCGGGGGCGAAGAAGGCGTTGAGGATGCCGACCGGCTCACCGCGCGCCAGCAGGGGGACGCTGACGAACCAGTCCCACCGGGGGTGCCGCATCGCGTCGTGCAACGGGGCCCAGTCGGGATCGGACATGACCGCGTCGTACCGGTCGGCCGAGATGAGCGGCTGCCGCTTCTCCAGGGCGTCCAGCATCAGCAGCCGGGCGCCCTGGGCCCGGGACGCCATGAGCTTGTCGAAGAAGCGGACGTCGCGGCCGAAACCGGCGGCGCCCATGACGTGCAGCCGGTCCCCCGACGAGTTCACCGTCAGGATCTGGACGCCGGCGAGCGCGTCGGTGCGCGCCACCTCCTGGGCCAGCGCCTCCAGCGTGCCGACGAGGGAACGCTTGGACGCGACGCTGGAGGCGACCTTGGCGATCGCGGCCAGCCGCCGCTCGCGCAGCCGGCTGAGTGTCACGTCGCGGAAGGACACGACCCACCGCTGCCGGCCGGGGACCGGGGCGAGGACGTAGGCGAACTCGCGCCGCTGCCCCGGTGCCGGCTCCCACGCGACGGTCTGCTCCCCGGTCCGGGTGCTCTCCTCGTCCTCCGGGGCGGGGAAGGGCGAGCGACTCCCCACCACGGCACCGGGCGGGAGCGCGCACAGCTGGACGGCGGCGGGGTTGGCCTCCAGGAAGCGCGCCTGCGCGTCGATGACGGCCAGGCCCTCCGCGGCGTGCTCCAGCACCTCGTCGGACGACGTGGCCGGGGCGTGCGGCGTCCCGACGCCGGCCCTGACCCCGAGCTCCACCGACCCCTCCTCCTCCGCAGCTGACCAGCACCTGGCCGGGCAGATGCTTCCATGCCGCGGACGACCGGCGGACGGTGGACGGCGGCACCCCGGCGGCCGGTCGCCGCCGACCGCGACGATTGACGTAGGCGCGACGACCGAACCGGCGGGCCAGGTGCCGTCATGTTCCCGTCGGGGTGCGCGGTGGCGCCGGTCACGATGGGATGTCGGTGCGCCGGCTGCTCGGACCGCGGCCACCGGGGTCGCGTCAGGGATAGCGGGCCGGCCACGGGGTACCACCCCGACGACGTCCTCCGCGGGCATGCTCCCGCCCGATCGTGCACAGGGAGACTCACGTGAAGCGAGCGCTGACCGTCCGGGACACCGCCACCCGCGCGACCTTGAAGCGGACCTTCGCCGAACTCGGCTACGAGGTGATCCCGTTCAAGAAGACCGAGGAGCAGGTCCTCCAGTTCGTGCCGAAGAACGTGCGGCTGACCGTGACCGCGTCCCCGGCCAAGGGCCAGGACGCGACGGTGGACCTGAGCGTCAAGTTCAAGAACCACGGCTACGAGGTCGCCCCGCACCTGTCGGCCCAGCAGGTGGGGTCGCGCACCCACCTGGCCGAGATCGTCGCCCGGTGCCGCGAGGCCGGGATCAAGGACGTCTTCATCGTCGGCGGTGACCCCACGGAGACCCCCACCGAGTTCAAGGACGCCCTGTCGCTGCTGACCGCGCTGCACGAACTCGACCACGGCTTCACCGACATCGGCATCGGCGGCCACCCGGAGGGCCACCCCACCGTCGGTGAGGACGTGCTGTTCCAGGCGCTCAAGGACAAGGCGCCGATGGCCAACCACATCAAGACCCAGATCGTCTTCGACCCCGCCGTGATCCTGCGGTGGGCCCGCGAGCTCAAGCGCCGCGGCATCGACCTCCCCGTCCACGTGGGCGTGCCGGGCGCGGTCACCCGGGCGAAGCTGATGCGGGTCTCCGGCGGCCTGGGCATCGGCGAGTCGGCGAAGTTCCTCAAGAAGCAGCAGAGCCTGTTCTGGCGCTTCTTCATCCCGGGGGGCTACAGCCCCGACAAGATCATCAAGGGGCTGGCCCCGCACATCGGCAAGCCGGACAACACCATCGAGGGCTTCCACGTCTTCACGTTCAACGACCTCGAGCCGACCGAGGCCTGGCGGCAGCGCACGCTGCAGGGCCTCGCCTGATCGCAGTCGCCCCTCTCGCCCGCCCGGCCCAGCGGCCGGCCTCCTGACGACCGGAGAGACATGACCCCCTCCAGCACCCGGCATCCGCGCGTCCCCTGCACCCCCCGCTCCGAGTCGAGCGCCCGGTGAGCGCGCGGGTGATCGACGGGACCGCCGTCGCCCGGCGGGTCCGCGAGGACGTCGCGAAGGGCGTCGAGCAGCTCCTGGCCGCGGGTGGCCGGCCGCCGGGGCTGGCCACGGTGCTGATCGGCGACGACCCCGCCTCCGAGGTCTACGTCAGCAACAAGCGCCGGCTGTCGGTCGCGGCGGGCATGCAGGACCTGCACCGCCACCTGCCCGGGGACGTCGACCAGGAGACCGCCGCCGCGCTCATCGACGAGCTGGCCGCCGACCCGGCGGTGTCGGGCATCCTGCTGCAGCTGCCCACGCCCAAGCACCTGGACTCCGAGGCGCTCATCGCGCGCATCCCGGCGGCCAAGGACGTCGACGGGCTGACCACGGCCAACGCAGGGCTGCTCGCCCAGGGGCGTCCCGGGCTGCGGCCGTGCACGCCGGCGGGCGTCATGGTCCTGCTGGAGGAGTACGACGTCCCGCTCTCGGGCGCGGAGGCGGTCGTCGTCGGCCGGTCCGTGCTCGTGGGCAAGCCGATGGCCCAGCTGCTGCTCGCGAAGAACGCGACGGTGACCATGGCGCACTCGCGCACCAAGGACCTCGCCGAGGTGTGCCGGCGCGCCGACGTCCTGGTCGTCGCCGCGGGCATCCCCGGCCTGGTCGGGGCAGACGCGGTCAGGCCCGGCGCGACCGTCATCGACGTCGGCATCCACCGGGGCGAGAACGGGCTGCACGGCGACGTGGAGTTCGACTCGGTCGCCGAGGTCGCGGGGGCGCTCACCCCCGTGCCGGGCGGCGTCGGCCCCATGACGATCGCGATGCTGCTCGCCAACACCCTCACCGCCGCCAAGGCCCAGCAGGGCATCGGGGACTGATGTCCGGACCGTGGGCGCGGTTCGACGACCTGCGCGCCGGGCAGTCGCTGCGCTGCCCGCCGCCGTTCGAGGTCCTCACCGCGGTGCGGCCCGACCAGGTGGCCGGGGTGCTGCAGCGGGTCCACGACGCCACGGACGCCGGCTGCTGGGCCTTCGGGTACGTGGCGTACGAGGCCGGCGCCGGCCTCGATCCCCAGCTCCCGGGCGGCTCCCCGGCGCCCGGGGAGCCGCCGCTGGTGTGGTTCGGGCTGTGCGACGCGCCCGAGCAGGTCGATCCGGTGACCCCGCCGGACGCAGCGGGGCTCCCCACGTCGGCCTGGCGTCCGGACTGGACCGCCGCCCAGCACGCGGGCGCCGTCGCGGCGGTCCGGGAGCACATCGCCGCCGGCGAGACCTACCAGTGCAACCTGACCGACCGGCTGCGCTCGACCGTCCCGGGCGACCCCGAGGAGCTCTACGCGCGCCTGGCGCTCGCCCAGTGCGGCGCCTACAACGCCTATCTGGACCTCGGCCGGTACGCCGTCGCCAGCGCCAGCCCCGAACTGTTCTTCGAGTGGGCGGGCGACGTCGTCCGGACCCGGCCGATGAAGGGCACCGCCCCGCGCGGCCGCACCACGGCCGAGGACCGGGAGCAGCGCCACCGCCTGCGCTCCAGCGGCAAGGAGCAGGCCGAGAACCTCATGATCGTCGACCTGCTCCGCAACGACCTCGGCCGGGTGGCCGAGGTCGGCAGCGTGGTCGTGGACGAGCTGTTCGCCGTCGAGCGCTACCCCACCGTGTGGCAGATGACCTCGGCGGTCAGCGCGCGGGTGCAGCCGGGCGTCGGGTTGCTCGACCTGTTCCGCGCACTGTTCCCCTGCGGCTCGGTGACCGGCGCCCCCAAGCGGCGCACCATGCAGCTGATCGACGAGCTGGAGCCCACGCCGCGGGGCGTCTACTGCGGCGCCGTGGGCCTGGTCGCCCCGCCGTCCGCCCCGTTCCGGGCGCGGTTCAACGTCGCCATCCGCACGGCCGTGGTCGACCGCGCCTCCGGTGCGGCCGTGTACGGCGCCGGCGGCGGCATCACCTGGGGCTCGGAGGCGGCGGCGGAACGGGCCGAGCTGCACGCCAAGGCGGCCGTCCTGGCCCACGACGTGACCGAGCACCGGCTGCTGGAGACGCTGGCGTACGTCCCCGGAGGGGGCCTGCGCAACCTCGACCGGCACCTGGCCCGCCTGGCCGACTCGGCCGGCTGGGCCGGCGTCCGCCACGACGGTCCGGCCGTGCGGGAGGCCGTGCGCTCGGCCGTCGCCGGGCGCACCGAGCCGGCCCGGGTGCGCGTGCTCCTCTCCCGCGACGGCTCCGTCGAGGTCGAGCTGCAGGCCATGCCGCCGGCGGCGACCCGGCCCGTGCGCCTGGCGGTGGACGACGACCCCGTGGACTCCGCCGATCCGTGGCTGCAGCACAAGAGCACCCGCCGCGACGTCTACCTGACGCGCGCCCTCCGCCACCCCGAGGCCGACGACGTCGTCCTGGTCAACGAGCACGGCGAGCTGACCGAGACGACGACGGCGAACCTCGCCCTCCGCCTCGGGGGCCGGTGGTGGACGCCGCCGACGACGTCCGGCTGCCTCCCGGGCGTCGAGCGCGGCCGGCTGCTGGACCTCGGCCGCCTGCACGAGCGCGTCCTGTTCGTCCGCGACCTGCACGACGCCGAGGAGATCGCCGTGGTCAACTCGCTCCGTGGCTGGCGCCCGGCCCGGCTGGCCGGTGCGGAGCCGCACGCCCCCGAGCGGCTCGGGGTCGCGGCCCGGAGCGCCCCGGTGGCCGGCTCGTGACCGGCCCGGTGCGCGACCGCGACGAGCTGGACCGGCAGTCGATCGGCGACTTCCTCGGGTCCCTGGCCGCTCGCATGGCGGCTCCGGGCGCGGGGGCCACGGCCGCGATCGAGGCGGCGCTGTCGGCGTCGCTCGTCGCGATGGTCGGCCGCTTCACCCGGGACGAGGAGCACGCCGACCTCGTCCGCGAGGTGGTGGCGGCGGCGGACGCGCAGCGCGACGCGTGCCTGGAGGCCGCCGCCGACGACGAGCAGGCGTTCCGGGCCGTCGCCGACGCCATGAAGCTGCCCCGGGGCACCGCCGAGGAGGCGGAACACCGCCGCCGGCGCCTGGACGAGGAGCAGCAGGCCGCGGCCCAGCCGCCGCTCCGGGTCGTGCAGTGCGCGGTGGCGTTGGTGTCGCTGGCCGAGCGCATCCTGCCGGTCGCCAACCGCAACCTCGTCAGCGACGTCGCGGCGGCCACGGCCGCCGCCCGCGCCGCCGCGACCACGGCGCGGCTGGCCGTCGAGGCGAACCTCCCCGGCATCGTGGACGACCGCGCCCGGGCCGACCTCGCCGCGGCCGTCGCGGTGGTCGACGACCTCGTGCGCCGCGCGGACGAGGTCGAGGTCGAGGTCCGGGAGCTGATGCGGCGGTGACCTCCGCCCTCCCCGCCGCGGCCGCCGTCGAGCAGGACCTGCTCCGGAGGTGGCCGGAGAGCCGGCTCGAGCCGTCGCTGGAGCGGATCCGTGCGGTCACCGAGGCGCTGGGTCGGCCGCAGGACGCCGTCCCGGTGGTGCACCTGACCGGGACGAACGGCAAGACGACCACCGCCCGGGTGGTCGACGACCTGCTCCGCGGCTCCGGCCTCCGGGTGGGGCGCTACACCAGCCCGCACCTGGAGACGATGCGGGAGCGCATCGTCGTCGACGGCGCCCCCCTCGACGAGGACCGGTTCACCGCCGTGCACGCCCGGCTGCGGCCGGTGCTGGAGCGCGTGGAGGCCCGCGTCGGCGGCCTGTCGTTCTTCGAGGCGGTCACCGCCATGGCGTTCCTGGCGTTCGCCGAGGCCGGCCTGGACGCGGTCGTGCTCGAGGTCGGCATGGGCGGCACCTGGGACGCCACCAACGTGGCCGACGGGCGGGTCGCGGTGGTCACCCCCATCTCGCTGGACCACACCGAGTACCTCGGGCCGGACGAGGCGGCCATCGCCCGGGAGAAGGCGGGGATCGTCAAGCCGGGGTCGGTGGCGGTGGTCGCCGACCAGCCGGCTCCCGCGCTCCCGGTGCTCCTCGACCGGGCCCGGGAGGTGGGCGCCCCGGTGCTGGACGCCCGGCGGGAGGTCCGCGTCCTCCGGCGCACCCCGCGCGACGACGGCCAGCTCCTGGACCTCCGGGGGGAGGCCGGCGACCACCGCGACCTCTTCCTCCCCCTCCTCGGCCTGCACCAGGCGGGCAACGCGGCCACCGCGGTCACCGCCGCGGAGGCCTTCCTCGCCGCCGGGGGCCGCGGCCTGGGAACGGACACGGTGCGGGAGGTCCTGGCGCAGGTCCGCTCCCCCGGCCGGCTGGAGACCGTGCGGGGCGCACCCCGGACCTGGGTCGACGCGTCGCACAACCCGGCGGGGATGGCGGCCACGCTGGCGGCGGTCCGCGAGCTGGGCTCGGTCGAGCGCGTTCTCGTCGTGCTCGCCGTCCTGGCGGACAAGGACGTCGTCGGCATGCTGCACGCGCTGCGCGACCCGGCGGTGGAGGTGGTCGCCAGCGAGAACACGTCGCCGCGCCGGCTGCCCGCCGCCGACCTGGGCGCCGCCGCCGCCGAGGTGCTGGGTGCCGACCGGGTGACCGTCGAGCCCGACCTGGCGGGCGCCGTGCGGTCGGCCCTGGACCGGGCGAGCGACGGGGTCACCGCCGTCCTGGTCACCGGCAGCGTCGTCACCGCCGGGGAGGCGGCCGCCCTGCTGCGGTCGCAGCGCCCGTCGTGATCGCCCGGCCCGGCCGGTGCGTCGTCATGGGCATCCTCAACGTCACGCCGGACTCGTTCTCCGACGGGGGCGCCCACGACACGGTCGGGGCGGCCGTCGCGCACGGCCGCGGCATGGTGGCCGCCGGCGCCGACTACGTCGACGTGGGCGGCGAGTCCACCCGCCCGGGGGCGGCGCGGGTGGACGCCGCCGAGGAGTGCCGGCGGGTCCTGCCCGTGGTCGCCGAGCTCTCCCGGCTCGGGATCGCGGTCAGCATCGACACGACCCGGTCGCAGGTGGCCGCGGCGGCGCTCGCGGCCGGCGCCGTCATGGTGAACGACGTCAGCGGCGGCCTCGCCGACCCCGCGATGGCCCGGGTCGTGGCGGACGCCGGCGTCCCCTGGGTGCTCGTGCACTGGCGCGGGCACAGCTCCGACATGTACGCCGCGGCCGGGTACGACGACGTCGTCGCCGACGTCCGGCGGGAGCTGTGCCGCCGGGTGGACGGCGCCCTGGTCGCGGGGGTCTCCCCCGACCGGCTGGTCCTCGACCCCGGCCTCGGCTTCGCCAAGCAGCCCGAGCACGACCTCGCGCTCCTGGCGGGACTGGCGGACATCGGTGACCTGGGCTTCCCGCTCCTGGTCGGCGCGTCCCGCAAGCGCTTCCTCAACGCGGTCCTCGAGACCGCCGACGGGCGCGCGCGGACGCCGCTGGAGCGCGACTCCGCCACCCTGGCCACCACCGTGCTGGCCGCCCGGGCGGGCGCCTGGGGCGTGCGCGTCCACGACGTGGCGGGCAGCGCCGACGCGGTGCGGGTCGTCGCCGCCGTCGGGCGCTGAGACCCGCGGACCTCAGTCCGCCCGCACCCGGAGGTCCTCCCAGCCGCCGGACGGCGTCACGACCGCCGTCACCGGCCGGTCGTGGGCCTCGCTCGGGAGCGCGTCGACGCGCTCGCCGTCGAACACCACGGTGACCAGCCGGGCGTCGGGGCGGGCGTGCACCAGCGCGCGGTCGTAGTAGCCGCCGCCGCGGCCCAGCCGGATGCCGGAGCGGTCCACCGCCAGGGCCGGGACGACGACGGCGTCCGCGGCCTCGATCGCGGCGGCGCCCAGCCGCGGCCCGGGTGGCTGGGACAACCCGTAGCGGCCGACCTCCAGCTCGCCGGTGTACTCGGCCCAGTCCAGGATGCGGCCCGTGGACGGGATGACCGGCAGGAGGAGCCGGGCGCCCAGGTCCTTGTACGCATCCGGCAGCCGGCCGGCCCCGGGCTCGTCGGGGTCGGGGACGAAGGCGGCCAGCGTGCCGACGCCGTCGAGCCCGGCGAGCAGGGCCGAGGTCACCGCGTCGGCGGCGTCGGCCCGCTCGGACGGCGTGCGGACCCGGCGCTCGTAGAGCAGGTACTGGCGCAGCTGGTCCTTCTGAGCGGCCTGCTCACCGGGAACGGTCACGACGGCAGCGTAGGCACTCCGCCCGCGGCGCACCCCCGGAGCACCCGGGTGCCCGCGCTACACCGGGGTGCCGGGCGAGCCGATCCGGGGGCAGCACAGCCGGCCGAGGATGCCCGTGCCGTCGCGCGCCGGATCGTCCTCGGCGACGGCGGCGACGCAGCGGAAGCCGATCCGCATCAGGCCGACGAGCAGGGCGAGCAGCACGACGGTCGTGACCGGGAGGGCGGAGGCGGTCACGAGCCAGCCGGCCAGGCAGACGAGGGCCGCGGTGGACGCCACGGCCACGATCCAGCCCGCGCGTCCGCCCGTCACCCGCCGACCGTGCCCCCCGGAGGGTCAAGAGCGGGTTAAGGCGAGGACAAGGTGTCTGCGGACCTGCCCGTTCCTCCGCGGCCCGCGCGCCGACAGGATGGCCGGCGTGAAGTACGTGATGACCTACCGGGCGGTCGAGGACTTCCTCCCGCTGGCGCAGCAGCACGGCCCGGCGCACGTGGCCCGGCTGCACGAGTTCCGCGACCGCGGTCTGCTCCTCATGGTCGGCACCTTCGACGAGCCGATGAACGGCGACGCGATGGGCGTGTTCACCACGCGCGAGGCCGCCGAGGAGTTCATCGCCGGCGATCCGTTCGTGCAGCACGGCGTCGTCGCCGGCTGGACGGTCCGCCCGTGGAACGAGGTGCTCGCCCCCTGACCGGTCACCCGGACGGGTGAACGGGCCCGGCCGGCACGCCGGTCGGCGGCCGGACCTGCCGTTGAGGGAGGAACGGGTCGACGAGGGAGGTGCGCGGTGCGGGTGTCGTTCCTGGTGTACGGCCTGCTCTACGTCCTCGTCGAGATCGTCGGCACCCAGCTCGAGGCCATCGGCTGGCCGCGGCTCACCCCGCTGGACGTGGCGACCGCGGTGGCCAACGCCTGCCTGACGGTGGCCGTCGGGGTCGCCGTCCTGGTCGGGCTCGACGTCGGCGGACGGCGGTGGCGCCGCTCCGTGCAGGAGTGGCGCGCGGAGCGGGCGAGGCTGGCCGAGCAGTACTGGGCCGAGCAGCCCCCGATCGAGGTGCCCTCCTGGCGGTCCGAGCCGCTGGCGCTCCCGGCCGGTCCCCCGGGCACCCCGGCACCGGGCCCGGTCCACTACGTGAGCGGCCCCGGCCGGCCCTTCCCGGAGGAGCCCGGCCGGCTGCTCTGAACTCCGGCGCCGGGTCAGCCGATCAGCATGGCGGCCCGCAGGCCGAGGTCGTGTGCCTTCACGGCGTCGGTGTGCCAGCGGCGGACGGACCAGGCCAGGGCCACGGCGTCGGCACGCCCGGTGGCCGCGCCGGGACGGTCGATGAGCCGGCCGATCTCGTCGCCGTCGGCACCGGCGCCGTCCGAGCGCAGCAGCACCCAGCCGGCCGCCTCGAGCCGGTCGGAGAGGTCGGCGTCCAGGTCGGCCTCGGCGAGGTCCTCGATGTCGCAGAGGGCGAAGGGGGCGGGGAGCAGGGCGGCGGTCATGGCGGGAGTCCGTTCCTCGATGAGCCGGGTCCGTCCCGGCACCGAGGACTCTCCGGGCCCAGCCGCAGGTCACCCCCCGGACAACCGCACGATCGCCGCAAGATGCGGCGCGCGGAGCGCCGCGCGGCCCCCACCCCCCGCGCGGCCCCTCTGGCGACTATGGTCGTCACGTCGGGAAGGCCCTGCGCTATGGCAGGACCCCGATGCACCACCTCAGCTAGGAGCGAGCAATGCCCGAAGGAACTGTCAAGTGGTTCAACGCGGAGAAGGGGTTCGGCTTCGCCACCCCTGACGGCGGCGGACCGGACGTGTTCGTCCACTACTCGTCCATCCAGTCCAGCGGGTACCGCTCGCTCGACGAAGGCCAGCGCATCTCGTTCGACATCGAGCAGGGCCAGAAGGGCCCGCAGGCGGCGAACGTCAACCCCATCTGATCTCCTCGATCAGTCGCAGCGCCCCCGTCCGGTCTCCGGACGGGGGCGCTGTCGTGTGTGGGGTCCCGTGTGCCGGGGCTACCGCGCCCGCGGGACGTAGCCGCCGATGAGCGCCGACATGAGCAGCGCCCCGTCGTCGGGCCCGACCGCGGCCGCCGCCTCGGCGAACGCCCGCCACCGCGCCCGCTCCACGTCGGTCGGCGCGTTCGCCGCTCGCGCGGTCAGCTGCTCGAGCAGCCGGTCCCACTCCCCCTGCGGCGTCGGCCAGAGCCCGGCCAGCCGGCGGGCCTCCGGGGAGATCCCGGTGATCCGGACGATGTCCCCGGCGTGGTTGGTCAACGCCTCGGCGTACCCGGCCGAGACCAGCGCCTTCGCCGCGGCGATCACCTCCGCCTTGGGCAGGCCGCTCGCCGGCACGACGGAGCCGAGCAGGTAGGGCGCGCCCCCGTGCTTCGGCTCGTCGACCAGCCGGGCGATGGCCCGCAGGACCGGCAGGTCGCGGGTGAACCAGACGTCGGGCAGCGGGGCGTCGGGCGAGGTCACCCGGTCAGTCTCCGCCGGGCACGGCGGCGACCGGCCACCCGGGGTGGCGGTGCGGTGGGCTGACCGGCCCGGCGGTCGTGCGGGGCGCGGGAGGCCGGGCTGGGCCGCGGACGGCGGTCGTACCGTGGAACCCATGACGACGTCCGCGCAGAACCAGCCGAAGGTCAGCAAGAGCGACGAGGAGTGGCGGGCGCAGCTGTCGCCGGCGGAGTACGCCGTCCTCCGCCAGGCCGGCACCGAGCGGCCCTGGACCGGTGAGTACGTCGACACCACGACGCAGGGCGTCTACACCTGCCGGGCGTGCGGGGCGGAGCTGTTCCGCTCCGAGACGAAGTTCGACTCGCACTGCGGCTGGCCGTCGTTCTACGAGCCGACGTCCGCCGACAACGTCGTCCTCCGCGTGGACGACAGCCACGGGATGGTCCGCACGGAGGTGCTCTGCGGCACCTGCCACAGCCACCTGGGTCACGTCTTCGAGGACGCCCCCCAGACGCCGACCGGCGACCGCTACTGCATCAACAGCGTGAGCATCCGGCTGCAGGAGGCCTGAGCGGAGTCGCCGGGGCGCGGGTTCCGCGCCCGCGCGGCCTCGCACCCCAGGGGAGGGCGGGGGGGGCGCCC